>PHBS01000116.1 GCA_002841995.1 Chloroflexi bacterium HGW-Chloroflexi-8 | reverse complement strand
CGGCGGCATCTTCTCAGTTCCCGTTCTAATATACGTCGGATCTTTGCACGGCATCGGTCAAGCATATCTTGCACAGATGGCGGTGGCCACATCGCTGCTCATGGCCCTTGTGCTTTCCATATCGGCCAGCTACGTCAACCTGCGAACGCGCATGGTTGAGATCGGCATCGGATTGCTGTTTGCCCTGGGCAGCGTTCCGGGCGCCTTTCTCGGTAGTATCGTCGGTCGATTCCTCAACTTTCAGGCCCTTACCTTACTTTTCGGCATTCTTGTTTTAGCCGTAGGGCTGCTCGGATTATTCAAAGTATGGAGCAAGAAACGAGCCAGGTCTGGAGCCACAGAGAGAGGCGCTGGCACCGGTTCCGATAATCCCAAAAACCACAACAGCCAATGCAAATACTGAAATTAACAACATTATTTTCTTTTTCATTTCATTTTCTCCTTGAATGATTTTTAAATCTTGATTTGATAACAATTGAAGACAATTTGTTTTTATAAAAATTCTATAAATTGCACCCCGATAGCCTTTCTCCTTTCTCTCGAATTGTTGAAGGACAGACAGCGCTGGGGTGCAGTCATTGGGTTTGAGGGTTTATATTTGGTTGTGACCAGTGCGAGTGTCGCTTGTCAGTTGCTGAATAATTGACTTTATAATGGAGGATGGATATACTCAAATTAATACAGGCAGCGCACCCCGTGCTCCTGAATTCCTGCCTCGATTGGCTGCAACCGATCGGGGCATTTTCTATCCTTCCTTGATCCCATTCCCATTCACAGGCGAATTAATCACCTGATAACAGGCACTTTAATATAGCTACTTATAAAATGGTGTCCAATAATTAAGTGAATGATGCGAAGAGGTTATAAATTAACGAAACCGATAATGATTAAACTTGACCGCAATCCCCATTACACCTGTCGTGTATGGTTCTACCCTAACGACGTTACCGTCGGTCAGCAGTTTTGAACTGCCCAACTTAAGCGAGCCGGTCGGAAGAGCAATTCGCACGGATAACTTCTCGCCAGCACCAATTGAACGGTTAAGCAGCATATAAATTCCACTTGCACTCATGTTAACCACCCTGGCATTTTCTTCAAATTCTCTTCCTTTTTCATCTTGCCCCACTACAATCGCAGCAAAGTTACAGGTTATTCTTGATTTCGCCCTCTTTTCAGAGAATGCATTGGTTCCTTGGATCTGATTCATGGATTACCTGTGTTGTGCTGTTGGGTCTCATAAAGGCTCTTTCCCTTTAAATATATGAAATAAAAAATAAGAAAACAATCCCAAATCATGCCATTGGTGATGGTCGTTGTTGATAAAAAAACAACCCGAATAGAACACAATTCTGCCTGTAATCATGCACAAATGTGCCGTGAACCGGAAGATTTCGTTTTTTTGGACTTATCTAGGGGGTTAAATGTGCCAAATTGACCAGACCAACACGATAAGCAAAAATCAACAGTTCCAGCCTTCCGGAAACATTAACTTTTTCATAAATTGAAGTCAAGTAATGTCGAACAGTCGATTCGCTGATAAAGAGCTGAGATGCAATCTGTTTTGTGTTTAATCCATTCCCAATCAAACAGACAATTTCCTTTTCCCGCTGATTCAGGTGGGCGATGCATTCGGTTTCCAGATGAGTGGGTATTGCTGGTTGATTACGCGTGATGTTCGTTAGTAAGGATGCAACCATTGAGCGTTCGACCCAGGCTTCGCCTTCATAAACTTTTCGGATTGCTTTGAGAAGTACCTCGGGTTTCTGAGTTTTTAATACCACACCCAGGACGCCACATTGCATTGCTTGATGGTATAAACAAGGATCCGTTGAGCTTGTTACCAATATTATGCGGGATTTTCCGTTCGCATGAATCAATTGGGGAATTGCTTCCAGTTCAAGATTACCGTTTTGACTCAATTCCAACAAGATAATATCTGGCTTTAAATCGGCGATAATGTGAAGCGCTTCATGCAAATCCCCGGCTTCACCGACCAATTTCATATCCGCTTGGCTCTCGATGAGTAAACGTAATCCGGCTCTAACCATTGTGAGATTATCCAGTAAGATAATGCGAATGGCGTCTTTAGATTCTTTGACCATCTGAGTTTAATCCCCTAATATGCAAACAACCTATTATTAATCCATCTTCATCGGAGTAAATATCGCTAACCATTCTACCTGGCAGTTGTCACTAATCCCTTGATGTTGGACACCCAAAATTCTAGTGGATGATGTGTTCTAAAAACCCCTTATTAATAACGAATAAAACCATATTGAACAGTATAGCAAATTTAAAACCGCGGGTCAATTAATAATTTTCACCAGATTCAAATTCATGCAAAAGAAGGGTCTTGAAGATATATTTTCTCTTTCCTCTCCATTTGACCAGTTTTTCCATTTTTAGCTTCTCTAATTTCATTTAATGGTAAACTCCAAAAGTATCATGGACCAGAAAACCTTATTTACCCTTGAATTTGATAAAGTGCTTGAGAAACTGGCTGGTTATGCCGCCTTTTCCGCCTCGGCAGATCTGGCGCGCAACCTGCGTCCGAGCAACAATCGGACTGAAGCCCGCGAACGGCAGGCATTATCCACGGAAGCCCGCCTTCTGCTCAGCATGTTCGCCGACACAACCGTAGGTGGCAGCCGGGATATTCGTCCGCTGGTCAATCGTGCTGCCCAGCATGGTATTCTGGAACCGGCGGACCTGCTCAGTATAAAATTCACTCTGGCTGCTGCCCGTGATCTCAGCCGCTCCCTGGCAGAACAAACCGGGACAATGCCCCTGTTGGTGCAACTGGGCAGCCAACTTCCTCCACCGCCCGGTATCATCGAAGCCATCACACGCACCATCTCGGAGCGCGGCGAGGTTCTGGATAATGCCTCTCCCAAACTCGCTTCCTTGCGCAGTGAAATCCGGGTTGCCCATGACCGCTTGATGACCCGTTTACAACAAATGATCTCTGATCCGCATAAAAGCACGATGTTGCAGGAAGCCATCATCACCCAGCGAAATGGTCGTTATGTCATCCCCTTACGCGCCGAGTTTAAAGGCCGCATCAAGGCCATCATTCATGATCAGTCTTCATCGGGTGCTACGCTCTTTGTGGAGCCGTTGGTGACTGTCGAGTTAAACAATCGCTGGCATGAACTCCAGCTTTCTGAACGCGATGAAATTCGTCGCATCCTATTGGAACTCACCGACCTGGTTGGCAATGAGGCAGACCGGATTCGGGAAATCGTCTTTAATCTGGCACGTTTTGACCTGGCGCTCATGTTTGCGAAATACGCCGAAGATCTGGATGCCAACGAACCCGAGCTGCTGGACTTTCAAAATCGGGTCGATCATCACCCTGGCTGTGTTATCCGCTTGCGCGATGCGCGCCACCCCTTGCTGGATCAAAAATCAGTCGTTCCGATTGATGTGGAGTTGGATGAAAACACCTTTGGAGTGGTGATCACAGGACCCAACACAGGTGGTAAGACGGTCAGCCTGAAAACCGTTGGCTTAATGGTCCTGATGGCTCAATCTGGCATGCATATCCCGGCCCAGTCCGGGTCCAGTCTGAGTGTCTTTCAGGATGTGTACGCTGATATTGGCGATGAACAGTCCATTGAGCAATCGCTTTCCACCTTTTCCGGTCATATCACCAATATCACCCGTATTCTGAAACATGCCAATGAACGCAGCCTGGTTCTTTTTGATGAGCTGGGTTCCGGTACGGATCCGCAGGAAGGGTCTGCACTGGCCAGAGCCTTGCTTTCCTATCTGGTACGCAACAAAATCACCAGCCTGGTGGCGACCCATTACCCGGAGTTGAAAGCCTATGCCCATAATACCCCTGGCATCATCAATGCCAGTATGGAGTTCAATCTGCAATCCCTGAAGCCTACCTATCACCTGATGGTGGGTTTACCCGGTCGATCCAATGCGCTGGCGATTAGCGAACGGCTCGGTTTGCCGCTCGAAATCGTTGAGGATGCGCGAAGTCTGGTTGACCCTTCGGAATTGCGCGCGGAGGATCTTCTAAATGAGATCCATAGGCAGCGCGGCATTGCGCGTAAAGAGCGCCGAAACGCAGAAAAATCCCGCATTCAAGCCCGCCGGGCAGAACGCGAATTGAATGAACGACTGGCAAAGGTGGAACAGGAACGCCTGACCATTCTGGAAAACGCCAGAAAAGAAGCTGAGGAACAGACACGCCAACTAAGCGCAGAAATGGAATCGATTCGCAAAGAACTCTCCCGTGCCCACTTGTCGCTCGAGACCATCAAAGCCGTGGCTGAAAAAGTTGAAATTATGGAAGCAGATGTCTCTGTCCCGGTGATTCCCAGGAGCCAAAAAGCGCGTGGTGCCCGCAAACCGTTGGAAGTTGGCGAAAAAATCGTGGTTCGAACCCTGGGTATGAAGGGTGTGATTTCAGCAATCGGGGAGGATGACGCAGAAGCACAGCTTGGCAATCTGCGTGTGCGCGTTTCTTTTGATGATATTCTTCGTGCTGGTGATACGGATGGTATAACTGAAGACAACGAAATGGAATCTTCTAAAGTGAACCCGCGTGTGCGAAAGGTGCTGGCAAAGATGGATGAGTCTTCTCCAAAAACCACAATCCTGCATGCATCGCCCGGTATGGAACTGGATATTCGTGGTGAAATATCCGAGGATGGCATCGACAAAATGGAACGCTTCATTGAATCAGCATACCTTTCCGGTATGCCGTTTGTTCGTATTATCCATGGTAAAGGAACCGGGCGTCTTCGCCAGGTGATCCGGGAATCCCTGAGTAAATCTTCCTTCGTAGAGCGTTGGGAAAGCGGTACCGATCGGGAAGGCGGTGAAGGTGTCACCGTCGCATTTATGCGAAACGATTAAACGAAAAGATCGATAGTGGCTTCCCCTTCTCACTACCGATCTCTTATGAGCTAGACCCCTTCTTCGCCAGCTCCCATTGGAACAATTCCGTTAATAATATTTATAAACATTCGGCGTTGACGAAACGTAGACGTTTTTGATTGTGCCCGTTATTTTCTTGTCTACACCAGGCCTGCCAATGGAGGGGTTTTTAAATCAATTGTTTTTTTAATTTCTTTGGGTATCAATTGCTTAATATTACGGATACATTCTACCCTTTTAATTTGGTCCTCTTTAATTTCTGTTCCCTGGGCTTGATGTAATTGAATGGTTAATTCAATTACATGCCATTGAAACCAAAGTGACCCTTCTTTTTTTCCAATTTCTTCGAGAATACTAATAAATTTTTCTGCTTGTTCGAATTGTTTATTGCGTATGGATTCCAGTGTGCCGATATACGCATAAGAACTACCAGCTCCCGCAAGTTCAATACTTTGTGTAATTTGGGTGAGTGCTTGCATCTCATCCAGCAATTCAGGATCCCTGTTTTTGTGATACTTGAGCAGCAGCATTTCAGATTTTGCTATCACTTCAATGGACCGGAACCCATGGATCTGGCTGAGGTGAATGGCTTCTTCCATATTCTTTAATCCTGTTTCCTCATCCCCGATTAAAAACTGGGCAAAGCCCAAATCTTTTTGATTAAAGACAACATGATAGCTGGTTAGACTGAAGGTGAGTGCTTTTTCAAAATATTCCTTTGCCAGATCCAATTTGCCCAGGTAAAGAAAAATTCTGGCCTGAGCATTCAATAAAAGACCGTGATTTCCGCTGAAATTGTAAACTTCGGCAAGATGAAGACCGTTTTTGATCTGTTCCCAACTTTGAAAGATCTTTCCCTGTTTTAGGAATGTGTAACTGGAAAAAATAGCGGCCTGAAGTGCCATATACCAGGCAGAATAGAATTCAGAAATTTGTAAGCTCGCGCCATAATGTTCATGCGCTTTTTGGAAATTACCTGTTGAATATGCGATACTTCCCAGGAGCATTTCCAAACGAGATTGCAAGGGTGGTAACCGGTGTGTTTTAAGGATTTTTGCGGTTTCTGAGCAGGCTTCTAAAGAAAACCGAAATTCGCCTGCGCTTAAATAGGCATAAGCAAGATAGTAATAAGCTTCCGCGATGATCAAATAATCAAATTTGGATTTGGCATTTTGGAAATAAATGGCAAGCCCTTTTAAGATGGTAATTGCCTGTATCGGCATGGATTGCATTAGCAGTAGATTCGCCTTTCTTACCTTCAAGCGAATGAACTCTCCAAAATGAGTCTCATCCAGAAAATTGGCTGCATAATCCAGGTATTGATTTGCCTGTAAGAAGATTCCCCGTAAGCCGAATAATTCCCCCAGCCCGCTGTAACCTGCACCCATCAGGAAAGGATCGTAGCGTTTTTGTCCCTCGATGGTTGCATTTTTAAAACATCCATCGGCAATATCCAGTTCATACCGGTACAGAGCTAAATCGCCCCAGCCAATATACAGGTCATACAATTGTTCTGAAGACAATTCACTCGTAAGAGAATTGGCGATATATTGAGCATTTTGAAAAGCATCCAGTGCTGAGCGCTCGTAAAAACTTGTTTGTGATGATTGCGCGTATTGGATCAGGTAATTAAAAGCAGTAACCGGTTCTCCACCTTCTGAATAATGAGACGCAATTTCTGATAGCAAATGGCTGTTTTGTGTTTGTTCGAGTTCCTGTTCCAGAATTTTAGCCATGCGGAAATGGAGGTTTTCTTTCCTGACAGAACTTGTTTCCAGAGTGGCGACTTCTCTTAAGAATTCAAATTTGAAATGATATTGGTTTTTCATAAATGGCAGAACTTCAACCTCAACCAGTCCTGCTTTGATCAATTCATCAATTCCATGGATCAAATCGTTTTCGTTGATATCCACCATCTTGATCATTCTTGAAAATGTAAATGGATCGCCAACAATTGCAGCACATTCAATAATCTGACGGGAGGTTTCCGAAAGATTAAGGATGCGGTTGCGAAGTATGGCGTGCACAATACCAGGAAGCGGAAGTTTTGGAACGCGCGTTTCTTCGGTAAGCCCGTGCAGTTCCGCCATGGCTTGCATGGTCTCTATAATAAACAAAGCATTTCCACCACCGGCACCCTGGATTCGTTTGGCTAGTTCCTCAGAAATGGGCTTGCGAAAGACTGAAAATCCAATCTGCAGGATGTCACTAATGCCTAATGGTTCTATCTCCATCGTTGTCAAAACTTCCAACCTGTGTTTTTGAGTCAAAATCTCTGTCAATAATGGATTATCCGTTTCTGGTCGGTAGGCAATGATCAGGAATCCTTTATCCAGAAAGAAATGTCGTTGTGCCAGGTAAATCATCAAGTTCATCGTATCAGGATCAGCCCACTGGGCATCATCCAGGATGATGATGAGCTTTCCATTTGAGGCGAGTTTTCTAAAAAGCTGGTTGAATGCCTCCATGGAATTTATTGATCTGTTTTCAACAAAGGTTTCATTGGATAAGGAACCGGACCAGTATCTCTGTAACTCGGGAAAGAATGGAATTAACAGGATTCCCCAAAAAGAATCCAAATTCAACCAATCGCTTTCTTTCAGATTTTCACGCAGGGCATCCAACACCGGGTGAAAGGATAAAGTACTTTGAAAATAATTGGCGTGCATGTGCAGAATCATGTCCGGAAGATTATATTGGCTGCGAAATTCCTGCAGTATTCTCGTTTTTCCGCTGCCGGATTCTCCCTGGAGTAGAACAACACCATTTCGCTGCGAAGCTCTCTGTAAATTTCGCAATAAGGTTTCTCTGCCGGTAATTGGCATTTGATTTGTGGGTTGGGCTACGCGAGAGACAGAAGTAATCTCCGGCTTGCGGAAACGAAGATCATCGATCTGTGCCATTAGAGCCTTGAGCGATGTTTCATGTCCCCCAAACCAATCATACCCCATTTCTTCAATCATGCTCTGACCATAAACAAAAGCCTGAGTCAGTTTTTGTAATCGAAACAGAACCAATATTTTTAAGAAAACCACATTTGGATAATCATAATCGAAATCAAGTTCGTTCGCTCTTGTCAGCCAGGTGAGTGCCTCTTCCAGATCGCCAGTCGCAATCAGGTGTTGACTGATCCGGGACATCAAATCCAGCCGTTTGGCTTGCAAGCGCTTGTTGTTTCTATATACCCAATCCTCAAGACCCTCGTTTTTAAATGCAGAAATTCCAGAGAAAATATTGGGGGTTTCCCACATATTCACAGCCACGATTGCTTTCTGGAAAACAGCCTCAGGTAAGGGTCGATTTTCGACCGATAAAAAGGGCAACGTGAGTTGCTGATAAAGCTCCTCAAATTCAATGACATCAACCTCTACCAGATCATGATTCAAGCCCACCCAGTCACGATCGGTCAGAATAATATCCGGGTCTGGCAATTCCTGTTTTGCTTTACTTAACAAATCCCTGAGCATCTGCCGGGAATTGGGTTGGTCTGGCCAAAAATCGAGCGCAATTTCTGATCGTCCTAACATTACATTATGAATGGAAAGATAATATATCAAGAATCTTGCCATTTTTCGATGAAGGGTGATCGGCTTATCATCCCAAAAAAGTTTTGGTGTGCCCAATAAGCGAATCTTCATTCTTTTCTTTTCGGCCACCAGTTTTTGACTCCTTAAGCCCGTTTGCCCTGCTGATGCAGAATGGCTTTCGTCCTTTGATTTGCTACCCGCAAGGTCTCTTCTGCTGTGGTCAGGTGTGTCTCGCTGATTGCACCCAGCATTTGTGCCAATTCCTGTAAGCGCTCATTGGTCTGCAACAGTGTCACCATTGTTTGTGTTCGCCCATTTCTTACCAGTTTTTCGACGCGATAGTGTTGGTCACCAAAAGCAGCCAATTGTGGTAAATGCGTTACACACAAAACCTGGTGTTCGCGCGCCAACTGCCACAACTTTTCTCCAACAACAAAGCCTACACGTCCGCCAATTCCCTGATCAATTTCATCGAAGATCAATGTGGGGATTTCATCAGCCTGCGCCAGCACTTTCTTGAGTGCCAGCATTAAGCGAGCCGTTTCACCACCGGAGGCGATCTTAACCATTGGTTTCAAACCTTCTCCCGGGTTGGGGGCGATCATGAACTGAGCCAGATCAATCCCTGTTTCATCAAATCGTACGAACGTATCATCTGCAATCTTTAATCCTTGCGGATCAAGTTGTGTGTCAAAGGCAACTTCAAAACGTGCACCCGGCATGCTTAAATCCGTGAGTTCATTTTCCACTGCAGCTGCCAAATTCCTTGCGGCAACTTTTCGCGATTCGGATAAGTTCATGGCTGTGACGCTCAGTGCAGCCCGCAATTTGCTTTCCTCAGCTTCCAGTCCCGCGATCCGCTCGGATGAATGCGCAATCTGATCCAGTTCCAAACGGGCTTTGGTGGCATAATTCAAAGCGCTTTCAATGCTGCCGCCATATTTTCGTTCCAAATTCCGTAACAATTCCAACCGGGATTCAATGGTCTCCAGACGACGAGGGTTGTATTCAATCTCTTCCATATAATTGCTGACATCACGGACCAGTTCATCCACCATTACAGCAATATTTTCGCCCTGTTCCAACAGCTCGTTCTGACTGGAGTCAATTTTAACCAGAGCGGTTAAAGCACTTACCAGCTGCCCAACCAGGTCCCGAATTGTGGGTATTTCCGTTTCACCTTCGTCCAACAAGGTCAATGCGGTCCGGCTCATTTCCGCCAGGCCTTCCGCGTTTGCAAGACGGTTTCGCTCTTCTTTTAATGCCAGATCTTCACCAGCAACCGGTTTGGCAGCATCAATTTCATCTGCCTGAAAAGTGAGCAATTCAATCCGGCGGTCAGCATCACGTTCCTGTTGGCGCAAAAGCTCTAATTCCCGCTGCACTTTTCGCAGCTGACGATAATCATTTTTATAGAGTGCCATCAAATTTTGGTTGACTGCAAAACGGTCGATCAGACTCAAATGGTTGCGAACATTGAGCAGGGAAAGATGCTCCGATTGTCCATGAATATCCACCAGCTGACTTCCCAACTCCCGCAACAAACTGATGTTGACAGACTGCCCGTTCACACGTGCGACTGTCCGTCCTTCTTTTCTGAGTTCTCGGGTGATGGTTATATACTGGCTGTCATCCAGCAGGTTTTCCCTTTCCAAAATCTCAGTCACCGCAGCCTGGTTTGCAGACGTGATGCGGAACACTGCTTCCAGTTGCGCCCGGTCTGCCTCAGCCCGAATGCTATTTGTGTCCGTTTTTGAGCCTACCAGCGCCTCAATTGCATCCAAAATGATGGATTTACCGGCTCCTGTTTCGCCGGTGAAAGTGACTAATCCTTCCTGAAACTCAAGTTCCAGGTGATCGATGATGGCAAAATTGGTGATTCGAAGTTCCGTTATCATAAATAAAGTACGAAATCCTTAACGTCGAATTTGAATCCCGGATAAACGATAAAAAAGAGAACTGGCCATCAAAACAACATAAACACCAGTCCATATCAGCCCGAATAAATTAAAACTTCCAAGAAAAAGAGCAATCAAAGAAGGCAGCGCGTTGAGTAACGCGCCAGCCACGGCAGCACCAGTGACGACCCGGAATAAAAGCAGTGAGCGTCTTTTCTGGATAATTTTACGAACAGCTTCGGCAATCCCCACTCCAATCGCCGGAGCAATGAAAATAACGAAGAAACCAATAAAGCCACTTACTAGGCCGCCTAAATACCCCAGGATGGCTGCTGTAAGAACACCAAACACAAAATCCTGGGTTTTGGCAGTATCAAAGATTTTTTGTTGGCCACGAACACATTCTTTACAGCGGTAACCTGTCGGCGTTTTGACGGCACACTCACTGCATATCAACTTTTCACAACGGTTGCACCTTAAGTACGTCTCACGGTCCGGGTGTTTATAACAGACCGATTTTTCATTTTCTACAACGCTCATTTGATTCCACCGGTAATGGGATTTTGTTCCATGTATTTATTTAAATTGCGATAAAAATAACCAGGATCCTGGAAACGGATAAAAGCTACAGAATTTTCACTGGCGGTTACTTCCACCAGGTCACCGTCTTCCAACAGGTAGGGTGGTTGCCCATCTGCACTCAACACGGCCTGATGGTTGGTGTTGACCTTGATCACAACTTTTGAGTTTTCTGGCAGGATGATCGATCGGTCCATGGAAAGGTGCGATGCAACCGGCACAATCAGGATTGCTCTCAATTCCGGTGGCATAATTGGCCCGCCGACTGCCAGAGCATAAGCGGTGGATCCGGTTGGTGTGGCTGCAATCAACCCATCTGCATTATAGGAGGCCAGCACATAATCATCCAGGCTCGCCGTCAGCTGGATCGGGCGCACGTATTGTCCCCGGCAGACGACTACTTCATTTAATACCTGCCACTCTCCCAGATCATTACCATCACGCAAAAGTCTGGATTTGAGCATCATGCGCTGTTCCAGCCAGTATTCCCCGCGCATCAATTGCTGTAACCGGTCGAGACATTCGACCTGGTTAATTTCCATTAAAAAGCCAAAACGGCCGCGGTTGATCCCCAGGACCGGCACCCCATAAGGAGCTACGAGATGACCGGCTCTCAGCATGGTGCCATCTCCACCCAGCGCAATTAAAACATCCACGCGCCCGGATTTAAGTGCCCGATTGAGTTCCGGATCATAGATTGTAAACACAGCAACAGGATCGGCTCCCATTGCTTCCATTTTTGCTGCAATTTCGCGCGCCTCCACACCCACCTCGGGTTGCGCGGGATGAGTGGTGATCGCAAATTTCTTGGGTGGAACCAATGGCGAGAACATAGTCATTTAATTATACCAGTTTGAAATTTTATCTACATGGAAAGGATAAAGGAATGAACGACGGAAACGAAATCCATTAATTGAAAAAACTAATGGCGGAAAAATTCTATAGAGAAAATCCTTGTCTACAGCCAGGCGCAAACATCAACATAAAACCAGGTTTCATCCGTAGATAAGCCTTGTGAGGAGGTTTAGAAACCTGGTTTTTTAAGATAAACATAAACCCGAGACACCTGTGCCCGGTTGAGGACATTCGGTTAATCCGGGCATCTGCGGGATAAAAAGTTGGTTTTTTCTCTACAGCTCAAGTGGTAAGAATCAATATGCATGGGTTTCTCTCTGAACATGAAACGGGAAGAATCTATAGAGAAAATCCTTGTCTACAGTCAGGCGTAAACATCAACATAAAACCAGGTTTCATCCTCAGATAAGCCTCGTGAGGAGATTAAGAAACCTGGTTTTTTAAGATTAACACAAAGCCGAGACACTTGTGCCCGGTTGAGGGCATTCAGTTAATCCGGGCATCTGCGGGATAAGAAGTTAATTTTTTCTCTACAGCTCAAGTGGTAAGAATCAATATGCATAGGTTTCT
>PHBS01000115.1 GCA_002841995.1 Chloroflexi bacterium HGW-Chloroflexi-8 | reverse complement strand
CCAATTTAAATCCCCTCGAATTTAATATGCCAATTGCATGTTTATCTTTGGGTAAAGAACCTAGAAAAACAATTGCCCGGTACCCTAATCCGGAAATAGAATCACCAGCCATACCACCGGCATTGGCTTCTTTAATCCCTTTGGTTAATGGGCTTTTGCAGCCAACCGATAATCTTGAACCGGTCGATGTACGCATGTTGGAGAGCGGTCCACTGGCAAAAACCAGGGCATTATCAGGCCCAAGAGGGTCGCATTTTGGATCTACAAATTCACTGACCAGCAGACTTGAAAGCAATCGACCCCCAACCAGCGGGTCTTCAAGATTTCGTGTTTGTGATTCGCCGGTAGAGAGATTGATAATTAATATTTTCATAGTCCACTTGCCAAAACTTGCTTACATTCTTCTAAACCGGCAGAGCGGATATTCAGCCCAATCATTGCCATTTTTGTGGCACTTTCAGCAATCATCGGAATTCGATCCATTGTTAATCCAAGTTCAGAAAGATGAGTTGGCATATCCAGTGATTTCAAGAATTCTCGTGACCAATTTCCCAGATCCTGTGGTCGCGCATCGGTCGGAAGGCCTAGCGCATTTCTTAATGACTCCCATCGATCCACAGGAATTGCACTCGCATTAAAATCCAGGGTTGCAGGTAACAATACTGCAACACCGAGGCCGTGATGAAGATGGTAATTGCCACATAATGGTCCCGCTAACGCATGAACTAACCCTAAAGAAGATTGATCGAAGGCGATTCCTGCCCAGGTCGCTGCGATTCCCATCGCGTTCCTAGCTAAAAGATTTGAACCATCCCGATAGGCAATTGGTAGCCAATTTACAATTGATTTCAAAGCACCTAATGCAAAAATATCTGCGGTGCAGTTGGATTTTTTGCTCAAAAATGCTTCGATGGAATGAACAAGTGCGTCCATACCAGTCGTTGCTGTCAGCCTCGGTGGGAGGGAGACCATCAGCTTCCCATCAATGATAGCAGTTTTCAAAAACAAGGCTGGATGTAATACACCCATCTTAAAACCATTTCGATCTCCAATAACTGCAACATGAGTGACTTCACTTCCGGTTCCAGCAGTTGTCGGAATACCAATCACCGGCAAAGAACCCTTTGTGATTTGTTGTCGTTTCCATTGAACATCTTCATAATCCAGGTCTTTGTCTGCGAGCAAAATTCCGATGGCTTTGGCAGTATCTAAAACAGAACCACCGCCAATCGCAACAACGTGGGAAATATCTTTATTCTTGACCTTTTCAAGCGCAAGTTTGACATCTGGAATATTCGGATTGCCGGGGACATTGTCATAGATGACCGGATTGAATCCAGCAATTTGTAATGCTTGTAATAATGGTTTGGCAATTCCATTTTGCATAATTCCCTGATCTGTAATTACAAACACTCCATCTGGAGAAGCATTCTTTAATTCAAGAATCAGGTCATTGGCAGCGTCATCCGAGACAACAAGTTTGGTTGGGCAGAAAAAAGATGAACTCATTATTTATTCCTTAAATAATTTTATATGTGTTAGTTTTTTGTTTATTTACTATTAATTATTATGAAAGTTGTCGAACAAAATAGAGGTTATTTTGGTTTGAGTTGTTAATGATTTTTCTCTGGCTTAAGTTAAAAAAAGGCCTGTTTTTTCGCAAAAATATGCGAAATTATATTACTAAGATACATCAAAAAAGCGGTTTTTGTCAAGCCTGGTTTATTGTTGTTAAGCAAAGCTTTACATCCAGGGAATTGATTTTGATTGATTTTTTCCTGATTTTGACACAATTTAGAGCATGCTTAAGAACCCTATCAGACCACCACCCAAGATTAATAAAGTAGGATTAATTTTTGTTTTTATAAGTAAAAACAAAGAAAGAGCAGATAAAAGAATCGTTATTGGGTCAACCAATGCATTTCTTCCAAGTTGCCACGTAACAGCTGCCATTAATCCTATCGAGACAGCGTTCACGCCATCTAATAGGCCGGAAAGTAATCTGGAATTTCTCATTTTTGGTATAAATGGGTTTGATATGGCGACGAGCACAAATGATGGCAGGAATATACCAACTGTAGCCAAAATTGCACCTGGAATTCCAGCAAGAATATAGCCAATGAAGGTTGCCGTAGTAAAAACGGGTCCGGGCGTGACTTGCCCAATTGCAATTGCATTTAATAGTTGCGCATCTGTCAGCCAGCCCAGACGGATGACCAGATCGGAGCGTAAAAATGCAAGCAAAACATAACCACTCCCATAAAGAATGGATCCAATTTTAAGGAAAACAAAAAACAAAGTTGAAAGGTCAATTTTTTCAAACTGCACACTAAGGTATTTGAACAATCCAAAAGGAAGTAAAAATAAACCTACCGGATGTGAATTAAAGAATTTTAAATTCCTGGCTGCCATAATAAATATGCCGCCTAACAATAACAACAGGATTTCATTCACGCCCAAAAAAAACAAGAAAATTACAAAAATAACCAGCACCAAATCCAACTTATATTTAATTGCTTTCCTCGCCAAATTCCATAATGCTTGTAAAACAATCGCGATGATCACTGGTTTGATGCCATACAACAACATTCCCATTTGAGGATAAGAGTCGTATTTTGTGTATAAGTATGCCAGGCCGATTACAATGAAAACTGCAGGAAGGATAAAACTAACGCCTCCAAGGATTAATCCTCGCCAGCCTGCTCGCATGTAGCTCAGGTGAATGGCCATTTCAGTTGAATTCGGACCAGGAATTAAATTGGTCGCCCCCATTAAATCCAAGAATTCCTCGTCTTTCAACCATTTCCTTCGAGTAACTGTTTCATCATGCATCATCGCGATATGTGCAGCAGGACCGCCAAATCCGGTGATTCCTAATTTTAAGAATAAAGAAACAACCTCTTGAATGGCTCTTTTGCTATTAGTTTTTGAGATTTGCATCATGCTTCCAGGTTACAGAAATGGATGAATTACAAAATCTAAAAGATTTAAATCTTGCTTCTTCAAGATGAATTATAAATGATCAGGATAAGAAATTCCAGGATACAAACATTTTTTCGGATCGGGGATCTTTCAAGACTCCAAAATAATGATGTTCACTATTGATTATTTAGAACAAAAGTTTTATTATTAATTAAAATAATTTTGGAGGTTTTTCATGGAAAGTAAGTTCGGACATATTGTGTTTCATTCATTACCTGAAAATCAATCTTTTTATGATGATTTGTTTGTGTTTTTAGGATGGAAGAAGTTATATCAGGACAAGAATATGTTAGGAGTAGGTTTGGATGATGGAAGCAGTCTTTGGTTTTCGACTCCATTAAAAAATTATGTAAATGATTATGATGGACCTGGCGTAAACCATGTTGGCATTAATACATCCAGCAAGGCTGAAGTTGATGAAACAGTAAACTTTCTACAAAATAAAGGTATTGAAGCTTTGTTTGAGACGCCCAGACATCGTCCTGAGTTTAGTGGCGGGGAAGATCAGACTTATTATCAAGTTATGTTTGAATCTCCAGATCGCATTTTATTCGAAATCGTCTATATTGGTCCAAAACAATAAATACTTAGCTTAAAAATATTGTTGAATTGCATTAATCAATTCTTGCTGATTCGGAATCAAAGAACTGAATTTTAGTTCACCATTGATTAATATCGCTGGAAGATTTTGAATCCTCATTTTTTTCAATCGGGCGATATTCTCCGGTTTTGTGATCTTATACTCTACTAAATCAACCTGTCCATTTAATTCGCTGGCTGCTCTCATAGCGGCTGCCAGCATATAGCTGCAGGCAGCACAAGAGGAAGAATCGAGCGTAAAGACTTCAATTAACGGTTTTTCCAGATTGTTGTATTGCGGAAGAATAATTTCTTCTAAATTGAAATCTTCAGCTTTGTAATTATTCAGGATGAGTCTGGTTTGCTCTGTATTTCGAATTGCCTCAGTAACAGCGATTACATTTTCGATGGGTGTGTCATAGGGCATATCACAACCCGGGGAAATGATTAAATTTTGAGGATCTAATGTATCAATCAGTCCAATTACGTATTCCATATTATCTTCCTGGCTACCCAGAAGCATACGCGTGGTCAAAGGAATATTTCCCTGTAAAGTTACATTGTATTTTTGCGTAATAAGTTGTGCCTGTTGCATATTGATATTCTCATCCACGGCAATACAATCAGGATTTGTCTGGCACATTAATTCCAGATTCTTTGTTGCATCTCCACAAACAAAAAATGCTGAGAAAGTTTTTTGCATTCGGATTTGATCAAAAAGTAGTGAAAATGATTCCGTCATAAATCTTTTGAAATGACGGGGAGATATTTGAGAGATCATTGGATCGACAACAGCAATCACGTCCATACCAGCTTCGATATAATAATTTGCGATGGTTTCTGCGACTTTCCCAGTAAAAGAAAGAAGAGATTGCACATAATCCGGATCGTCAGACATATCCATGAAAATTTCTGTGCCGCGCAAATGTGCAGCAAGGGTAAAAGGACCAGTGACCAAGCCGTAAAGTGCCGTATCATTTCCGACCTCAATTTTCATTTTGCGCATTGTTTCTAAAATCATTGGCAAACGGCCATCGGACTTTTTGGGCAAATAGGACGGGATTGATGGATCCTGGATTAAGGGGTGAGTGATTACTGTGGGTGGAGAATCGTCTGCCCAAAGTAATTGGCAACCCAGGATTTCAGCCTCAACTTGAAGATCAAAAATAACGGGTTGTCCATCAGGTGCATATAAATGATTTGCAATGTGTAAGCACTCCAAAAGTTTACTTTGGTCTGTTAAAACCTCTGAGGCCTTATAACCTTTTAATTTTCCCACATGGACCCCAGTAAAAGGAACCCAAGGTAATGTTTCAACCGGTTTATGCTGCAATACATCGAAAATAAGTTGTTTCCCGTTGCGTTTAATTGATGTCTTAAGATCCATTTCCAGTCCTTTTTAGAATTTCTTTATTTTCATATAAATCTAGCATGTTATGACAACGTTGTCAATTATTTTCGGTCGAATCTTCTTTTTGTGATCGACTGGGTGTTTAGAAAAGCTTTGTTATAATTTAAAGGAAATTCTGTACAAGACTCGGCGAGGGAAATTGTCAATAACAATTCGAGATGTTGCCAAAAAAGCTGATTGTTCGATTAAGACAGTCTCTCGTGTTGTCAACGAAGAGTCGCATGTCCGTCCGGAATTGCGGGAAAGGGTGCTGGCTGCTATTCGTGAGACTGGTTATGTCCCTAATATTTCTGCCCGCCGGCTGGTTCAAAAAAGATCCTATGTAATCTGCCTGCTTTTACACGCTGCAGGTTCTTTTCAATCAACATTATTATCCAAAGTACTGGAAGTTGGTTATGAGGGGAACTATGATATTTTGGTGCAAACATATTACCCGATATTTTCCAGGTCCCGCAAAAAAGTTTCTGATTTGATTCAACAAAACCGGATTGATGGTTTGGTGACAACTCCGCCCTGTGATAGTGATCCGTTTTTGATCGACTTGATCAATCGTTCGGGCTTACCACACGTTCACATTGCTCCACTTAATCCAACTGGTGGAACACCTTATGTATCTGCCGAAGATTTTGCCGGGGCATACCAGATGACGGAGCGGTTAATTATGCTGGGTCATCAACGGATCGGGTTGTTATTAGGACACCGCAATCAAAGACCCAGTCTGGATCGATTATTTGGGTATCGGGCTGCTTTGGAGAAACATCAGATACCAATTAATGAACAATTATTGGTTGACTCAGAGAATAATTTCGTCGGTGGGTCAACGGCAACCCAAATTCTCATGAACCTTAATCCGCCTCCCACAGCCTTGTTTGCTTTGAGCGATGAATCCGCAGCTGGTGCACTATATCGCTTAAATGAACTTGGTATCCCTGTTCCTGAAAAGGTCGCTTTGGCAGCTTTTGGCGATCTTACAATCAGTCACCAGATTTGGCCGGGCATTAGTGCAGTTAAATACCCACTCGAAGGCATTGTGGAGCAGGCAATTCAGATGTTGATTGCATTGGTGGAAGGTACCCAACCCACATCCAGACAGGTAATTTTACCGACTTCCATCATCATGCGAGGATCTACTTAAGAACAATTTAGAATTTGTTGATGTTGCGGGCGATTGCGCCAAGATGTTCCGGGCTGGTACCGCAGCATCCACCCACAAATTTTGCACCGTTTTCGACCCACTGAACTGCTTGCTCGCCCATTTCTTCCGGGGTGATGTGGTAATGAATGCTACCCAGACCATCAGTTTCAGGAGCACCCGCGTTGGGTTTAAACCATATTGGCAAATCGGTCAAAGAATTTAATTCTTTTAGGACTTCAAAGTTTGTATCCAAACCTTTACCACAATTGACTCCAATCGCTTGGATGCCACTGGATGATAATGCTTCAATCACTTGTTGAGGTTTGACCCCCATCATTGTTCGCTTTCCGCGATCATAACTAAATGAACAAATCAAGGCGATATCCGAAAAACTTCGGATGGCTCGTATGGCTGTTTGCGCCTCCACCAAATCAAACTGTGTCTCAACAATCAGTAAATCAACCCCACCATCAACAAGGAATTTCGCCTGTTGTAGATAAAGATCAAATGCTGATTTTTCATCCAATTTTCCGAATGGCTCCATCATTTCCCCGGTTGGTCCCATGGAACCTGCAACCATTACGGATTTACCTTCAGAAACGGAACGCGAAATTTCGACAGCTTTCCTGTTGATTAGCTCAGCCTGATCTGCCAGTCCGGAATGCTCCAATCGAATGCGATTACCGCCAAAAGTGCAGGTCAGGATGATATCTGATCCGTTTTCGATAAACATTTTTTGAAGTGCAGTGATTTCTTCCGGTTTTTCCAATACCCAGTTTTCTGGTGCCATACCGACAGGTAAACCTTGTCGCTGAAGATTGGTCCCGGTTGCACCATCGCTAACAAATATTTTTTGAGAATTCAGATAAGTACTAAAATCAGATGCGATCATCTTGCAAGCTCTTTCTATCAAGGGGATAGATACAGTTTATTCTTTTTTTATCAAATTAGCAATGCTTGACAACGCTGTCAGGCTTTGCGTATAATCGTAAAAGCGAACTTATTTTCATCGGAGTTAATATGAAAGTTCATCTGATCAGTGGTTTTTTAGGCAGCGGTAAAACCACTGCAATTGTATCTGCCTCAAAATACCTGCTTTCACAGGGAAAAAAGGTTGGGGTCGTAACAAATGATCAAGGCAAGTTTGTGATTGATACACATTTCTTACGTTTGGAAGATATCCCGACAGTAGAAGTTGCTGGCGGATGTTTTTGCTGCAATTACACAGAATTTGAGAATAGCCTGGACTACCTCACAAAACATGTCGAACCTGATGTTATCTTTGCTGAATCTGTTGGATCCTGTGCGGATGTAGTGGCAACAGTTATGAAACCATTGCTGGATTACAAATTATTACACGAAACAGACACCAGTTTTAGTGTTTTCGTTGATGTGAGAATGCTTGAAAAATACCTTTTGGATGAAGAATTGCCGTTTCAAGATGGTGTTATTTATATTTTTGAAAAACAGATTGAAGAAAGCAGTTTTCTGGTCTTGAATAAATCTGATCTATTTTCACAGGAAAGATTATTGAATTTGATTAAGATTGCAAAGGAGCGTTTTCCACAGAAATTAATTATTTCTCAGTCTTCCCTGGTACAGAATCAGGTTGTATCCTGGCTCGAAATTATCAATAATCAAAATACTTTCCCGAAACATCAATTCGATATTGATTATCAGACTTATGGGAACGCAGAACAAAAATTGTCATGGTACGATGCGAGAATAAATGCTATTTTTGTGGGGGAAGATTTTTCGAACTTTGTGAATCTTTTTATCAATCGCCTGCAATTCGAATTTAGTAAAAGGAATATTGCCATTGGGCATCTAAAGTTTTTGATCGATGATGAGCACAATCATCAAAAAATAAGTATTGTTAACCAAAGTGAATTATCGAACGGCATGAAATGGACCCATGAAAAATGGTTTTCACCGGTCGATTTTAGTATTAATGCTAGATTGGAATGCGATGCCGACCTTCTAAAATCCGTTATCCGGTCCTGTTTACAGCAGGATCACTTTCCTTCCTTGACATTGAATTGGGTCGAAGAAAAATCTTTCCATCCAGGCTTTCCCAAACCAACACACAGGATCAATTGAGATCAATGGGTTCAGAGTTGATTATGAATTCGTTTGCCAGCATTTTGATCTTGTGATGCTCAGGGACAATTAAGTAATCTTCATCCCATTCTCCTGCAAGTAGCCTTTTAATGAGGGTGAGATCACCCGGGATTGTCTCCAGCCGCCATCCGTGGATTTGGCTTTGTTGACTGACTTTTTCCCTTATTTCCTGTGTTACCCCAAATTCAGTTTCAACGAGAACAGCCCGATCATAATGTTTTTGCCAGCTATTCATCGTTTCCATCAGATAATCAGCATTTTCCTGGCCATATTTTTTCACGTACTGATCATATAATTCCTGTTGGTCGGTAATCATTCCACTTCCTAAAGCCATACTTTGACCATAGCGATTACTTCTTTCCAGATAATCCTGTGAATACCAGTAGGTTCCAGGGTGCTCATTTTGCTGTTTCGAATAAGCCTCCCGGCTTCCAAGTAATAACGTAATACAATCGTGTGCTCTTGGGATGACCAGAGGAGTGTTATTGGTTACCAATCCATCGATTGCGCGTCCGCATAGCCCATAAACCAGCACAATATAATCATAAAATTCAGGATCGACCTGGTCAATTTTTTTCTGAATCTGACTTCTTAATTGATTCGGTTGATCATGCAAACCGATTTGAAGGAGCTCAATATCAATTTTATGTTGTGACTGGGCACTGTAGAAATACACTGACCTTGCCATGGATTCACAGGCGATGACTTTAATATTATTGGGAGATGTGATCATTCTTCTCCAAAGATAAGGCATTTATGTAAGTATCTTTAAAGGATTGTTGCGAAGTCAATTCGATATATTGGATATCTTCAATAATAGCGCTGCTTAATTTGCGTAGATTTTTATTCAATAACATTTCTCTAGAACCAACACCAGCAGCATTACCAATTTGAGAATAGCGTTCAATGGACACTTCTGGAAACATACCAATTTCAATTGCACTGGCCAAATCTAAATGATTTCCAAACGCTCCGGCAATTAAGAACTTTTGAACTTGATTTGGAAGTATTCCAGCTTCCTGACAAAGAATTTCAATTCCCGTACGAATGGCACCTTTTGCCAGTTGAATTTCGTTTACATCATGACGGCTGATTCGGATCGAATGTTTTACGTGATCTTCTTCACGTTCAGCAATCACGATGAATTTTTGTCCATCCTGGATTTTAGTTAAAGGATGTGCCTTTTGAAAAACTCCTCGCCGGTCAATGATGTTATTCTTCCTCATCTCAGCAACTCCGGAAAGGATGCCGGAACCGCAAATACCAACCGGTTTCCTCTGGGAAATTGTAGAAAAACTTATCTGGTTTTCTTCAATCGTAATCTTATCAATCGCACCAGGTGCAGCTCGCATGCCATCATGAATATGAGCTCCTTCAAAGGCTGGACCGGAAGCACAAGAACAGGAATATGTTTGTCCTTGAAAGATAAGGCTTATTTCTGTATTGGTGCCAACATCAATCAGACAGGTTGTATCTCTAAATTCGTTAAAACGGGTGGCAATTAACCCTGCAGTGTGGTCGGCTCCTACATAGCCAGCAATTAATGGAGGAATAAAAACATCCGCTCCTGGTGCGATGTCTAAATTTAATGAAGTTGCGGGAATTTCGAGAGCTTCTTTTATGACTGGTGTATAAGGAGCCTCACCCAACGGCCGGACAGGGATTCCGCAAAAAAGATGCTGGATAACACTATTACCAACGACCACCATATCTACGATTTGGTTCTTGTCTATTGAAAATTTTGAACAGGTTTCCTGAATATGTTGATTAATGGATTGAATTAAAACTTTTTGTAATTGGTGTTGATGTTCCGTACTTTGATTTGCATACGCAATCCGGTTTACAACATCTTCTCCAAAAGATATTTGAGGATTCATAAATCCAGTTTGGTGAATAATTGCTCCGGTTTGCAAATCGACCCAATAAGAAGCAATTTTTGTAGATCCAATATCCAGTGCAATTCCATAAAAAGGTGATTCTGGAGCCACGATATTTATCATTCGGTTTTGATTATAGAGGACTCTAACTTTCCACTGATTTTCCCGAAGGACGTTGGGCAGATCCTGTAATACAGGAAAAGCAATTGTGCTGAGTACCACATTATTTTCTAAACAAGTGCGTTTGACCCTTTCCCAATCACTGTATAGATCATGGGGTCCAAAAGGAGGGATTTTGATATCAATTGCTTGAATGGATGGATTAAATTCTAATGCCTGATGGTCGCCATCAATCTGAAGTTGTTGTCCGTGAATTAATGAGGATGGTGGGATATAAATTCGGAGGTTTGACAATGGTTTTACCTGGCAAGCCAACCTGATTCCTTCATTTATTTCTTGTTCGGTCAATTTTGCAATTTCAGATGTTGTGAGTGGAGAAAGACTGCCCGAGATAGATTGAATCTTACAGGAAGCACAAGCGCCCAACCCATTGCAAGATGTGATCAAATCCAGGCCGGAAAGCAAAGATGCATCCATAATCGTCTTGTCTGGTGAAAGAAAAACGCGTTTACCAATTGGTTCGAATTCGATAGTGAAATTTTCAGGCACTAATTGATCATCCATGAGAATCCAGTCAAGACAACGTTGTCAAAAATTTAACAAATAAAATATTATTTGCATTATAATTCTTTATTGAGTAATCATAACATGCTTGCCAAAGCAAAAATCGTGCAGGAGGATTAGAAAATGAGCACTGAATTGGAAAAAATATTCGAAGGAATTTTAGATGGAAATTCCAAACTGGTCGTCGAGACAATTGGGCTGGCAATTGAAAATGGGATTGCACCTGCTCAAATTCTAAATGAAGGAATGATCGCTGCTATGGCAGAAGTTGGTCGATTATTCGAAGAGGGAGAATATTTTGTTCCTGAAATGTTAATCGCAGCCCGCGCAATGCAAAAAGGATTGGAAGTTCTAAAACCCTATTTAACAGAAGATGATGTTCAATCACCAGGAAAAGTGGTCATTGGGACTGTAAAAGGTGATTTGCACGATATAGGAAAAAATCTGGTTGCGATGATGCTGGAAGGTGCTGCTTTTGAGGTGATAGATTTAGGAACAGATGTTTCTCCAGAAAGATTTATTGAAGCAATAAAAAGTAACAATGCTCAACTCATCGCCATGTCTGCGTTATTAACTACGACAATGCCCAATATGAAAACAACAATTGAGGCAATTAAAGCAGCCGGGATACGCGACAATGTAAAAGTAATGATTGGTGGGGCACCGATTACCCAATCTTACGCAGATCAGATTGGCGCAGATGGATTTGCCGAAGATGCAAGCCGGGCAGTTGTAAAAGCCAAAAGCCTGTTAAGCAAATAATTATAGATAAAATCAATAACACCAAAATAAATTAATTGAAGACCTTCTCTACTGGATCTGGAGCGTCCGATGCCACATTTATTTGAACCCATAAAAATTAAAGATATTACCTTAAGGAATCGTATTGGCGTATCTCCCATGTGCCAATATAGTTATCAAAATGGTTTTTCGAATGATTGGCAATTGGTACATTTGGGAGCAAGAGCTATTGGTGGGGCTGGTTTGGTCATTGCAGAAGCAACAGCAGTTTTGCCAGAGGGGCGGATTACTCCTGATGATTTGGGGATTTGGAGTGATGAGCACGTTGAGTCACTTGCCAGGGTAACCCAATTCCTGAAATTACATGGGTCTGTTCCAGGGATCCAAATCGCGCATGCTGGTCGAAAAGCATGTACGAACCGGCCCTGGGATGGAGGTACTCCTGTTTTAGTAGATGATCCCAGGTGGTGGCAAGCTGTCTCATCCAGCCCGATTGCCTATTCTTCTTTGCATCAAATCCCTCATGAATTGACATTGGATGAAATTAAGGAAATACAAAACGCATTCAAACTGGCTGTGGAAAGAGCAGTGATGGCAGGATTTCAATGGCTCGAGATTCATGCTGCGCATGGTTATTTAATTCATAATTTCTATTCACCTATTTCGAACATTCGGTCGGATCAATACGGGGGTAGTTTTATCAACCGGATCCGATTTTTAAGAGAGATCATACAAATTGCAAAAAGTGTCTGGCCTGAGAAATATCCACTTACAGTTCGTATTTCCGGAACAGATTGGGTCGAAAATGGCTGGACAGTTGAGGATTCAGTCGATTTGGCGAAATACTTGCATAAAGATGGCGTGGACCTGATTGATTGCTCTTCCGGCGGAAATGTCGCAAAAGCTCAAGTACCATTAAGTCCGGGTTATCAAGTGCCAATTTCCGATTCAATTCGCAATCAGGCACATATCGCCACTGCTGCGGTCGGTTTAATAACGACACCAGTCCAGGCAGATGAGATTATT
>PHBS01000114.1 GCA_002841995.1 Chloroflexi bacterium HGW-Chloroflexi-8 | reverse complement strand
GAGGTTTGATGATCGCTGTCATCGGGTTAACACTCGGCACTACCTGGAGTATTGCCACTTCTACCATTGTGGAATGGCGTGATATCATGATCGTTCTGGCTGCATTTGGCCTGGCACTCTCCAAAAAAGTGCCGGTCATACTCATTCTGGCACTTGCCGGGTTGGTTGGATTTTGGATGTACAGCTGATAAAACCAAACAAATTGCTCAAGCGTACTCACATAAAAGCAAAACAAGGCTAAATCCTGACATAAATTGGATTATCTTCTCAAGCAATTCGGTTTGGAAAACATTCTACAAAACCTATTGACTAAGATGGTTTGATTTCTTATAATGTTAAATATAGTCTATTGACTTACTATATTACTTATAGGGAATCTTTCTTATGCGACTTTCGAAACGTGGTGAATATGGTCTCAGGGCAATGATCGTGCTGGCCGGCAACCCTCAAACCGATTCCCAATTACCGATTGTGCTGATCAAAGATATCGCCCAGCAAGAGAAGATCCCGATCAAATTCCTGGAACAAATTTTGTTGTCTCTCAAGAACATCGGCTTACTGCATTCAAAAATGGGTGTGGGAGGCGGTTACTACCTTGCCAAACAACCCCATGAAATTACCCTGGGTCAGATCATCCGCGTGTTGGATGGTCCAATCGCTCCAATTCGTTGTGTTTCGCAAATAGCCTATGAATCGTGTGGCTGTCCGGATGAAGAAACCTGTGGATTAAGGATGGTTATGTTCGATGTTCGCACTGCCATGGTAGATATCCTGGATAATACCAGTTTGGCAGATGTCGCAGGGCGTGTAGAAGCCCAACGCCAATTACTTGGTCATGTTCAATAATCACTAAACTACTTTTTTTATTTATTCCAATAGTCTACTAATATTATAGATTAGATAGACTGCTAAGGAGAAAAAATGAATAAGAAATTCCTGCTCATCATCTCAATTTTCCTGATCTTCTCTTTTTTGTTCAGCGCCTGTTCACCTGCTACACCCAAAGATGCGAATGCATCCAGCGAAAGTGCACCAACTTCCGGTGTAATAACGATCTCCGGGGCTTTTGCGCTTTATCCGCTAATGACTCGTTGGGCAGAAGAATATGCTAAACTTTACCCGGATATCCAGTTTGATGTCTCGGCTGGTGGTGCTGGAAAGGGTATGACGGATGCAATCTCTGGCGCCGTCGATATCGGCATGGTTTCCCGTGAGATCAAGCCCGAGGAAGAGGCACAGGGAGCTTACTGGGCTTCTGTAACCAAAGATGCTGTTTTCCCGGTTGTAAATGCCTCCAACCCTGTCCTTTCTGATTTGCTTTCGAAAGGTGTCACTCAGGAACAACTGATCAAGATCTACATCACAGCTGAGATCACTACCTGGGGGCAATTGGTTGGCAAACCAGAAATAACAGATGAAATTCATGTTTATACACGTTCGGATGCAGCTGGTGCACCGGAAATGTGGGCTAAATTCCTCGGCAATAAACTACAGGAAGATCTGCTTGGGATTGGAGTCAATGCAGATCCCGGTGTTCTCCAAGCAGTCATTTCAGATCCACTAGGGATTGGTTACAATAATCTTGGCTATGCCTATGATGCCTCCACCGATTTGCCGGCTGCTGGGGCGATTGTTCTACCCATCGATATCAATGCAAATGGCACAGCCGATCCGATGGAACTTCTTGAAACCAAAACAGAAGCGATCGAAGCAGTAGCCACAAACCAGTATCCTTCCCCACCTGCCCGACCGCTTAACCTTGTTACCAAGGGAAAACCTACCGGTATCACGCAAGCTTTCATTTTATGGATTATCAAAGATGGTCAAAAATATGTAAGCGAAGCTGGCTATGTTGCACTCACCCCGGATATACTGGCTGAATCTCTGAAAAAAATTCAATAAGATGGCAGCCCCAGCCTTATTTTCAAAACCTGAACAAGGTCGCCCACAAGACGGGCGACCTTATAAACTTTCGATTTCACTTCGCAATCGCCTTAACAATATTGCCGCTCGGGTATTCTGGTTGATTACCCTCATTCCCGTTGGACTCGTCATTGCCATTACGGTTGCACTTGCCGTGCGTTCTGCCCCAATTCTGCAATCGCACTCGCTTGTTGAGCTTTTCACAGGTACAGTCTGGAAACCTTTTGGTGGTCAATTTGGCTTTTTACCTTTTATCGCCGGAACATTCTGGGTAACAACAATAGGGGTCATTTTAGCGGTTCCACCCTGCCTGCTGACAGCCTTCTATTTGTCTGAATATGCTCGGCCAATTACCCGAAATATTATGAAGCCACTTTTGGACGTCCTGGCTGCCATCCCTTCCGTTGTTTATGGGGTCTGGGGTATGCTGGTCATTGTTCCATTCGTTCAAAAAACATTCATGCCCTGGATGAGCAGTCACTTTGGGTTTATTCCTCTTTTCGCCTCCAACCAGCCAACCGGATTTTCAGTCATTTCCGGTGGAGTCATTCTGGCAGTTATGATTATTCCATTTATTATCGCAATTATTTATGAAATCCTGAAAACAGTACCTCAGGATCTTCGTGAAGCTTCGCTGGGATTGGGTGCAACGCGTTGGGAGACAATCACGCTTGTCATCTTTCCTAAAATTCTTCCTGGTATTATTGCCGCAATTGTTTTAGGTGCATCCCGTGCTTTGGGTGAAACAATGGCAGTGTTGATGGTCGTGGGAAATGTTCCTCAAATTCCGACCTCCATTTTCGATGCTGCTTATCCTCTGCCAGCATTAATCGCTAATAATTATGGGGAGATGATGTCAATCCCGCTGTTTGACGCCGCCCTCTTGTTGGCAGCTTTTATTTTGCTCTTAATTATCCTGACTTTTAATGTGATCGCGACACTTGTACTTCAACGTATTTTAGGCAGGAGGGGTAAATGAAAAAAAAGATTCACCGCCGTTATCTGGCTGAATTCGTAGCAAGGGTATTGATGATTGGCTCCTTTGCGTTGGTTGCTTTGATTCTTGGGCTCATCCTATGGACCCTGATCCAAAAAGGGTTGCCATCTCTGACCTGGGAAATGGTTTCACAAACGCCAAAAGGTGGTTTTTATTTGGGTAAAGAAGGCGGTATCCTGAATGCCATCCTTGGTTCACTCTATATGGCAGGCGGAGGGACTTTAATTGCCTTGATCTTCAGTCTGCCAATTGCCATTTACCTGAATACCTACCTGGGAAGCAGTCGTTGGGGAAACTATGTCCGCCTTGTTTTAGATATCCTGTGGGGAATTCCATCAATTGTCTATGGCGCATTTGGTTTTATCATCATGCTTTCTATGGGTATGCGAGCTTCACTTTTGGGGGGAACGATAACCCTTACCCTTCTCGCTCTGCCCATCATGACCCGCGCAATGGATGAGGTTATCCGGCGAATGCCGACCGATCTCAGCGAAGCTGCACTGGCTCTTGGTTCAACCCGTTTGGAAATCGCTCTGAGAGTGACCTTACCGCAGATGCTACCGGGGATCCTGACAGCCGTCCTGCTTGCGTTTGGACGAGTCATTGGAGATGCGGCTTCTGTCCTGTTCACCGCAGGATATACCGATAATATCCCGACAACCTTATTTCGCCCAGTCGCTTCTTTACCCCTGGCCGTTTTTTTTCAATTGGGCACACCTTTTCCGGAAGTCCAGCAGCGTGCCTATGCCTCTGCGCTGATACTCACCATTCTGGTCCTGATCCTCAGTATTGGTTCAAGGCTCATTTCTTCCAGACTCAATAAATATACGATTAAATAGAAGAAGGTATCCATGCAACCACACATCCAGGTTAAGAACTTAAATGTCCATTATGGGCGAACGCATGTCCTTAAAGATATTAATCTTGAAATCCTGCCACAACAAATAACAGTTATTATGGGACCATCCGGTTGCGGAAAAACGACTCTGCTAAAAACACTTAATCGATTCATTGAGCTTGTGGATGGAACCAGGGTTACCGGTCAGATTCTTTTGGATGGTCAGGATATTTATTCGAATGACGTTGATGTTACCGAGGTCCGCAAAAGGATTGGGTTGTTGGCTCAACGACCACAGCCCCTGCCGATGTCCATTGCTGCCAATGTTGCTTATGGCATGCAAATTCATCGCATGAAATCCAACCGTCAGGAAGTGCGGAAATCTGTCCAGCATTATTTGGAAGTAGCCGGTCTTTGGGAGGAAGTCAGTCACCGTCTGAATGACCCTGCTACCAGCCTATCAACAGGACAGCAGCAGCGCTTATGTCTGGCGCGCGGACTGGCGATTGAACCGGAGATTATTCTTGGCGATGAGCCCACTTCCGCGCTGGATCCGATTTCCTCCCAGCATATCGAAAAACGCTTATTGACCCTCAAAGATACTTATACCACCATCATTGTCACCCATACGCTCCGTCAGGCGAAAAGATTGGCAGACCAGGTCATCTTCATGTACCTGGGTGAAGTCATTGAAGCCGGTCCAGCTGATGCGGTCTTCAATCACCCGAAAGTAGAACGTACTCAACAATATCTTGCCGGATTGTTTTAAAGAAAAAGTGATTGAAAAGCACTAAAATTTGCTTTGAAACTGGTTCTGACTTAAACCAAATTATCGGGTCTTTTTCGCAAGCCTTTTGACTTCCATCTATCCTTTCTGTATACTGAATATTACAAATCACAATCACCAACAGGAGTGACAATGGCAACACCGAATGACTTAGAGAAAAAAATTAAATTCCTGGATAGCAAAATCAGCCAGGGAGAAAGATTATTGAAAATTCTGTTATATGTGTCCATTGCAGACGTGATCTTAATCATTGCAGGTATCCTAATGGCAATTTTCTTGCAGGAAACACAAATATTCATTTTCATCGGCATCGTTCTGGCGATCTTTGGTTTAGTGATCATGTTCTTCCTTTTGCGCCATCTCAATGATTTGAAAAAAGGTCTGACCGAATATATGCAAAGAAGAAATGATTTACGCACAAGGATGTAGGTGGATTAATTTTGATTCTTTACTTCGGAAGATACAGGATCCATTTGTCTTTACAAATTCGGTAAAGGATGCAACATCTGGAATTTCGAGGAGGTAGTATGAAAAAATCACATCTTTCCCTTTCTTCACCCGGGTTGGTCTATTTCCTTTGCTTTCTTCTTTACCTGCTTTCCATGGGCTATTTTATCTTCTTCAATCAGGTTGATCGTGGTCCAAAACCTATCTATTTTATAACCAATTTGTTAATCATTTCCATCCCACTGATCCTCTTATTTGGTGCAATTGCTGTCATTTTCCTTGCGATCCAACAACATAAGGCTTCCGGTCAGTTAAATGATCGGATGGCACGCCTCATCTATTTCATTCCACGTATTTCAGGGATAATCATTGCTGTGTTTATTTCGCTTTTTGCGCTGGATGTCTTTAATTTGGATGGGACCATTTGGCAAAAAATTGGTGGTTTCATCATCCATGCTGCGCCGGCATTGATCTTTGCTCTGGTCATGTTTTTTGCATGGAAACGACCTTTGATTGGAGCCATCGTTTTCGGATTAGGAGCAATCTATTTTCTGCGGTTTATTCTTTTTGGGCGATTCTTTGAATTTCCTAATTTCCTGATTTTCTTTTGCCCATTAGCTGCAATTTCTATCCTCTTTTATCTCAATTGGAAGTGGAAATTAACCAAGCCTGTGCCACAAAGAAATTCAAAGCCAATAGATCAGGAAATTTAATCGTTTTCGCATCATGGATTTATCAAACCCAGTCATTCAATTAATCATTCTGGGAACTCAGGCTGAATATGCAAAAAACCCTCAGGAAGCCTGTAATTTGTACCAGCAAGCCTGGCAAATCTGTACGGATGCTTATGAATTTTGCATGGCAGCCCATTATATTGCACGTTGTCAGCCCACGCCTGAAGAAAAATGTGAATGGAATCGAATCGCCTTGAAATATGCTCAGGAAATCGTTCAGGATCCTCGCATCACACCTTTTTTACCCTCTCTTTATTTAAGTCTCGGTAGCGCTTATGAAGAATTGGGGAATTTTGATCAATCGGCTCACTATTTTCAGCTGGCAGCTGATTTGGGGGTAATTCATCAGAAAAATTGAAGAAATCCATAAAAAATAATTCAACCAAGGGTTGGTTTTGCATTCATATACGTTCCGAGGACAAACTTAGAAGATTCACAGCTTTTTCGAAAACGCTGAGAGGCGATGCAAAACCAGATTGTAGATGACCCTAAGGACGCTGTGATGCAGGCGGAAGTGATGGTAACTGAGGTTATCGAGCAAATTAAACAAAAATTCGACAATGAACACTCCACTTTAAAAACACTTGGATTCAATCCAATGAGTTCTCTACCGAAGATCTTCGAAATTCCTTAAAGAAGTACCACGTTTTCGTTGATTTCCTGTTGGTCTAATCTGAAATTCAAAAAAAGGATCGGATTACAAGGTCTGACCTGCATTCGGTAATGCAGGTCTTTTGTTTTTCAGCAACCAGTTTGTGAGCAAGGTGACCTTACCTTCGGACAGGGTTTCGAAAATTCTCCAGTTGACTGTTTTATTCTGTAAACTGACGGATTCAATTCTTTGCCGGGTTAATAGAAACGGAATACGGTAAGTTATTAATATTTTTAGATAGAGTTTTATGAGTTTGATTTTGGGACTTTGATAGGTCAATTCGAATAATATGTTAATACAGGTAAAGCGATCCTTGTAAGGGAAATTCAATGATGAGTACTGTTTTTGTTATTCCAAACACCCAGCTACCGACGGATATCCGGATATTGGTAGTAGTTGGATAGCGGTCTCACCAAACAGGCGTAGAAGTAATTCAAAAATCCCTTTTGTGTAAAGTTGTAATTCCAGGAGAAGCCTGGCGAGATCCATCAATACAGTTTGAACCAAATATACTGGAGCTTTTTATTTTTAGAGTTTGTCAAACAAATCATAAATTTTGAAATGAATTACCAAAAAGAACACTGGGGATCACGTTGTTTTTGGTCAAGGTGAAAAAAGTTTTTAATGAAAAGGTTCCAAAAAGAAGTAGAAGGAAAAAAATGGAAAATAAATTTGTATGTCCAAATTAGGAAAGAAAGATCCTTTTTTATTTCAGCCAAAGCTTTTTTCGTAGGAACAAAAGTGTATTTGGAAGTTAATTTCTTTACAGAATCCCTTTTTACACCTGTGCGATACCAAACATTTTTGTAAGCTACTGTCGATCAAGGACTTTTTTCCCTTAGCATAAAACCAATCTTAATTGTTTCATATTGAAAGGAAAATCAAATGCAATTTAAAAGACTGATCATCGGAACTCTTTTACTGGTATTGTTAACCTCCGGTTTTCAAGCCTTCCACGTCGAAGACGCTTCCGCCTTACCCATTCCCCCTGCCCGTATCGACCATAACTCGGTCGCTCTGTTTGATCAAATCCCTGCAGATTATTTAATCAAAGCACAAGATCTGACAATGACTTTCATGGATCGTTCGGTTGGATCCAATATCAATGACGGACTATCCTGTCTGGCTGCCAATTCATGGGCAAACAGCCCATCCAATTGCCGTCGTGATTACACCGATTCCACGCTCACAAATTGGAAAACTTTTGCAACGAGTGATACGAATATTCCCTCTTCCATCCTTTTTCCGGGTGGACTTAACCGCAATAACATCGAATTCATCATGGGATCCGGAACCTGGGAAGAAGATTTGGCAAATTTTATAAGCTTATACCCCAATTATGCCAATCGAAATATCTTTACGCTGCAACACAACTATTTGCATGTATCTGCTGGATCTACGATTGATGATGTTTACTTTGATCCCAATTATGCCGGAACCAATATTTTTGATGTTCTGGCACTTGAAACGCAATATCCTGATAATACTTTCGTATATTGGACATCTTCGCTCGCCCGAACTGTTGGAACTCAAGACGCACAATCTTTCAATGACCAAATGCGTTCATGGACATCCACCAACCAAAAAATACTATTAGATGTAGCCGATATTGAAAGTCATCGACCGGATGGGAGTGCTTGTCGCAACAGTCAGGGCTATGAAGTCATTTGTCTGGATTACACCACTGAAACTGAAGGTGGACACCTCGGATCCGTGTCAGCCGGCAAGATTCGCATTGCCAAAGCGATGTGGGTCATGCTAGCCCAAATTTCGGGTTGGGTTCCTGGAACCACACCCTTACCAACTGCAACCACATTGCCAACATCGCTACCTACGAACCAACCTACTTTACTGCCTACAAATCAACCAACACTCCAACCCACATCACGGCCCACGACCCAACCGACAACTCAGCCCACATCAATGCCGACGGTGCAGCCAACCAATCGACCTTCTGGTGGTAGAACGATCGTGATTAATCAGGATTCTATTAGTCTCTACGATCGTATTCCAGTGGATTATCTTCGAGCAGCAGAACGAATCCGCATGCTTTTCATGGATCGCTCGGTAGGATCGAACATCAATGACGGCTTGACCTGTCTCTCTTATTCCTCCTGGTCAGCCAGCCCTTCACATTGCCGGAGAGATTATACGAATCTTGCGCAAGGGACCTGGAAAACCTTTATACAGACCGATCGAAATATTCCTGCAAGTATTCAATTCCCGGGTAATAACAACCGTTCCAACATCACATTCACATCCGGTGTTGGTACATGGGAACAGGATCTAAACACATTCCTGGAATCTTATGCACGGAACATCCAAAACAGGGACATTTTTACCCTTCAACACAATTATCTGCATGTTTCCAGCGGATCGACCATCGATAATGTGTACTTTGATCCAAATTATTCCGGTTCCAATATCTACGACATCGTTGCGCTGGAATCCCAATACCCAAACAAAACATTCGTGTACTGGACGACTTCACTGGCACGCACAGTTGGTACACAGGATGCCCAGGACTTTAATGACCGGATGCGTGTCTTTGCCCAGACCAATCACAAGATCCTTTTAGATGTAGCAGCCATAGAATCTCATCGCCCAGACGGCAGTCTATGTACAAACGCACAGGGGTATGAAATTATCTGTACGGAATACACGACCGAAACATCTGGCGGACATCTTGGCTCTGTCTCAACGGGTAAAATTCGAATCGCAAAAGCAATGTGGGTCATGCTTGCCCAAATCGCCGGATGGCAACCTTAGAAATTTAATAAATTTTGACTTTGACCAATAATCAGGTTGCGAGGTAAAAACACCTCGCAACCTTTTCTTCGGATCCATGTATCATCCCAGGATGCTAACCCAGTATTTAATCAAAATCCATATAAGAAAACGGACTTACGAATCATTCAATAAAGCAAACACGCTAAATCCTGAAATTAAGTGACTCCTCACCCTTATTAATCAATAAATCCTCAGATTTCCCGGTAAACCTTAATCTTTCCTTAAGCTCAACAAAAGCATTCCATAAGGACATACAAATCGGATGTGGATATACTATTTTCAACAGATACGAACGACTTCTCTTCTCCTCTTATACAGAAATCGGGCCCCATTTCAGGCGCCCGGTTTTTTGTTAAAAGTAAAAAAAACGCCTGAATTTCTTCAGGCGTTGGGGGATGAACGAACTTAAACTACGGAACCATCGTAATCCGGTTTTGTGGTCCGGGCATGACAGGATTGAATGCACTGAAATAATCTTCCACGGCATCCAGATCCACTGCCCCGCCCAGACGATCCACACCGCCACGTAATGCCACAAAATTATCGCCACCGTCGGCAAGGAAATTATTCACAGTCACGCGATACATGGCCGATGGATCAATCGGGACGCCATTAATCATGATCGATCCAATATCTACTTTTTCACAAGCCAAACCGCTCGCTTGCCAGGTATAGGCGAAACCTTGTGATACTTGCAGGATACGATTTGAGGTTTGACCACATCCCACAAACTGCTGTTCGAGAACTGAATCGATTTGCTCTCCCGTTAATGTCATGGTCACAAGACTATTACCAAACGGCTGAACGGTGAAGATTTCATTATAGGTAACATTTCCGTCACCTTCTCCGCCACTCTGGTTGTACAATAAATCCTGTCGTATTCCACCGGGATTCATAAGAGCGACAACTGCGCCACCAAAAGCCGGGTCTGTCGTGACAAATAATTGCGAATCGGCGATAACGTCACCCAAAGCCGACTCACCTGCTGCGTTTTGAGTCCGTAAAATATCAGCAGTGATTCGCCCAACGATTCTATTTGCTAAAGGAGCGACTAAGGTCTGGTACTTATTAACCAGCATGCTCAAAAGTCCGTCCGGTGCAACATCACGGGTCACAATCATGTTATTCGCGCTCATTGAAACAACATCTCGGGTCGCAAGATCGATGGTCAGGTCAATATCCGTCAAAACCCGTCCAAAGGAAGATGCGCTGGTGACCAACATGCCATTAATATTACAATTGTAAGGTTGATGGGTGTGTCCGCTGATAACGACATCCACTGCCGGATCCAAGTTATTAACGATGTCAACAATGGGTCCGGAAATACCTGGGCATTGATTGTAAGTGCCAGTCGGAAAACCACCTTCATGCACCAAAACAACAATCGATTCCACACCCAAAGATTTTAATTCGGGTACGAGTTTATTGACGGTTTCCGCTTCATCCAGGAAAGTGAGACCAGCAACACCCGTAGGTGTGACGATTGTTGGTGTACCTTCCAATGTCATACCGATAAAGGCGATTTTGACACCATTGAACGTTTTTAGACGGTAACGGGGGAATAAGGATTTCCCTGTATCATTACGAATGACATTCGCTGCCAAAAACTTAAATTTTGCGCCATCAAACCCGTCTCCATCCAGACATCCATCCTCAGGATGACAACCACCAATTTGCATGCGCAAAAGTTCAGCCGATCCATCATCAAATTCATGATTTCCGACTGCATTAAAATCCAGACCAATCAAATTAAATGCTTCAATCGTGGGTTCATCGTGAAATAATGCGGATATCAGCGGGGAAGCACCAATCAGATCTCCAGCTGAAACGACTACCGTATTTGGATTGGTCTGGCGTAAATTCTTAATATGGGTTGCCAGGAACTCCACCCCACCGGCAGAGATTCGTTGCCCAAATTCATCTGTGATCGTGCCTGTTGGCCCGACCAGATTTCCATGAAAATCGTTCAGTGCCAGAATTTGCACATCCATTGTTCCGGATGTTTGTACCGGCGTCGCTGCTATTTGAAATACCATCGTTATTGTGAACAAAATCAAAATAACGCTGGTCAATAAACGTTTATTTGCCATTTTTATTCGTCCTTTCCTTCTATAGATGGATATCACTTGAGCTATCTTCAACCAACAAGGAAAATCTTCAGCTCACCTCCTTCAATCTGTCTATATCCGGATAGTAGACCATTTTGGACGATATTCTTAATTCTTAATGCAAATTCTAAACTAATTTTGACTATTTAGATCAATAATATAGCATTAAAAATCAAAAGAATTCAAGTTCATGCACCATCCTTCCCGGATTTTTTTACGCATTACCCTTATAGATCAACTATTTACTACTTGAAAAATGTATCGATTCATTCCTTAAGCTTTTCTTAAGCTCACCGCAAAGTAAAGATAAAGACTAAATGCCTTCAATTTCATACAATCAAGAATGTAAAAAAAGAATTGTTTTTAAGGAGTTGAAATATATGTTAACCATAAATAAAAGAAAGAATACGATCATTTTTAGCAGCCTGGTACTTATTGTCCTAATTGCTACAGCTTGCGCACCTTTAACAGCAGTCGCAAATTTACCATTTTTTAATTCAGATAAAGCAAATGCCCCGGAAAGCGCACCGGAAAGCGCAAGAGTTTCTGAACCAGCTCAGGAAAATGCACAACCTTCCAATAATGCCGCGGTTGTCGATCCAGTTTCTGTGGCTGCACTTGAAGGAACATTAACGGATATTTATAACAAGGTCAATCCTTCTGTGGTGAGTATCCAGGTGACCAGCTCAGGTATCAGCAGTGTTAATCCGTTTGATCCGAATGGCAATTCGATCCCACAGGTGCAGTCGGCACTCGGCTCCGGATTTGTCTGGGATAAAGAGGGACATATCGTCACGAACAATCATGTTGTTCAAGATGCAACCAATATTGAAGTTGTGTTTGATGATGGAACGTCCTTTACAGCAAAGCTTGTTGGCGCGGATTCGGATTCAGACCTGGCAGTCATAAAAATTGAGGCAGACCCATCTGTGCTCGCCCCAGTCAGTGTTACGGACTCAGATGCAGTTCAGGTTGGTGACATGGCTATTGCCATTGGTAATCCCTACGGCCTGGGTGGAACAATGACAGTTGGCATTATCAGTGCACTTGGACGCTCATTACAGGCTGATAATACGTCGCTCACAGGTTCATACACCATCCCTGATATCATCCAAACCGATGCTGCCATCAACCCTGGCAATTCGGGTGGTGTTTTATTGAACGCTGGTGGCCAGGTGATTGGCGTAACCGCAGCGATCGAATCCCCTGTTCGAGCCAATGTGGGTATTGGTTTTGTGATCCCTTCAAACATTGTAAAGAATGTGGTTCCTGAATTGATTAAATCAGGCAC
>PHBS01000113.1 GCA_002841995.1 Chloroflexi bacterium HGW-Chloroflexi-8 | reverse complement strand
GCTTGGAGTACTCGCATTAGCCATCCCTTGTACACTCTCATTTACCGGTGTACCTTTTGCCATGGTTGGGGGCGCATACATCATCATGGCTGCTTTTATTGTGCGCAGTTTGCCTGCTTCTGTGCGTTCGGGTGTGGCTGCTTTGCAGCAAATTGATCCATCGATTGAAGAAGCCTCCAATATTTTGGGTGCAGATGCACAATACACATTCCGCAAAGTGACATTACCGCTCATATTACCTGCGCTGTTAGCAGGTTTGATTTTTAGTTTTACCCGTCACATGACCAGTCTCTCCGCCATCATTTTCCTGGTAAGTGCAAAATGGAGAATTGTGACTGCCTCAATTTTAAGTGAATGGGAACAAGGTGGTGTAGGTATCGCAGCGGCTTATTCAACCGTCATTATTGTGTTTGTAATGATCGCAATTTTCTTGCTAAATATCATCGTTAATCGTCTTTTCAAAGGCAGGGGCTCTGTCGATATGAGCCAGGGTTTCTAAATTGTAGAAAATAGAGGTAAAGCATGTATCTTAGCCTGGAAAATATCTCAAAAATCTTTCCCCCTCGTGGTGGCGTCAGCGAAGTGACCGCGGTAAAAAACGTCTCACTCGAAATCTATAAAGGAGAATTGGTAACCCTGCTCGGACCCAGTGGTTGTGGAAAAACAACTACACTCAGAATTATCGCTGGATTTGAGTTTCCTACCGAAGGAAAAATTATTCTGGATGGTCAGGAAATCAATTCTTTACCCCCACACAAACGGAATATGTCTATGGTTTTTCAAAGTTACGCCATATTCCCTCATTTAAATGTTTTTGAAAATATCGGCTATGGCTTGAATGTACAACGATTATCAAAGGAAGTGATTTCCAACCGGGTAAACAAAGTTTTGGATCTGGTGCATCTGGAAGGATACGGTCACCGCGCCCCTACCCAGCTTTCGGGCGGCCAGCAGCAACGTGTCGCATTAGCCAGAGCTTTGGTCATGGAACCAAAAGTCTTGTTGATGGATGAACCGCTCTCCAACCTGGATGCGAAATTGCGTGAAGAGATGCGGACTGAAATAAGACGCATTCAGAAAGAGTTGAATATCACCAGTGTATATGTTACACATGATCAAATTGAGGCCATGACTCTTTCCGATCGCATTGTTGTGATGAACCTGGGCGTGATCGAACAGATTGGCACACCGGTAGAAATGTATCGCTATCCGAACAGTCGTTTTGTGGCAAATTTCATTGGCCGGGCAAATTTTGTAGCCGGGAATGTGATCGAACAAAACGGAGATGAATTGGTTTTGAATGCACTGGGTGAAGTGATCACTTTAAAGAATATACGCCGCGATTTCCGTAAAAAGGAAGATGTGTCCATGATTGTTCGTCCGGAGATGATCCGAATTAAAAAGAGTGGTGAACTGCTTAAAGGGACGATCCGTCGTTCGGTTTACCTGGGAGATGTAATCGAGTATGACGTAGAGGTCTGTGGTCAAATGTTGACAGGTGTCGAAACGGATCCATACGTGATGGATCTATTTCCCGAAGGCGAACAGGTGACGGTCGGTATTGCAGAAGGAACCATCCAGGTGTTGCCAGCTTTGTAACCAGAAGTGAACGTGTTTTTAGATTGCCATAAACCTGAGTTAGCAAACTGAAGATAATCAACTGGATCTTTACATATAAAAGACACCAGAAAATCATGCGCCATATCAATCTTCTGGTCATATAGAAAAAGATAACATATACCAATTATTGAAATCTTCATTAAATCTTCGTACAATAATATTGATCTAAGTCGTGTACATTCGGATCCATGTGTGCGATTACGAATGGTTATAAAAGTAATTTTAAGATTCTTCGATTCAAGTTAAAGAAATATTACGACAATTAAATAATAATATTCCGGCTATGAAACGATGACTGAAACTGGTCGCTTATTCCCCAGTGGGGAAGAGGTCATCGTCGAGCCAATAGCGAAACCGGCTGACTTAGCTGGTTTTTTTTTATTATCATCCTTGTAGTAATACCCGAAATATGAAAGGAGGTGCTTATACCCACAGAATCAACCATTTGGTGAAGAGAGGATTAAGATTCGGAAATTCGTATCATATAAGGGAGAAAAAATGAAAAGAACTTTAGTAGTCTTTCGAATTATCGCAATTCTGGCATTGACTTTCTCAATTACTTTTACCAGTGCAAGTTCAGCCTGGGCGAACAATTCTGGTAAGCTGGAAAGTACGGACCAGGTCTACATTGTCCAAATGTCAGACAAACCGGTTGTCGCTTATGAAGGTGATATCAAAGGGTATAAAGCCACCATGCCAGGAATTGGCAAAAAAGTGGACCCATTTGCTGCAGATACACTCAAATATGTGGGTTACCTGAAAGAAAAACATAACGCAGCCGTAAATCAAGTGGGTGGCGGGCAAATCCTTTACGATTACACTTTTTCATATAATGGCTTTGCTGCTGTCATAACGGAACAACAAGCTGAAAAGATGGAAAAAGTACCTGGTGTACTTTCAGTCCAATTGGATATATTTGTGGATATGGATACCTCTTCGACCCCAACTTTCCTGGGACTCACAGACGACGGTGGCCTGTGGGATCAACTTGGTGGGATCGGTAAAGGTGGAGAGGATATCATCATTGGTGTCATCGATTCCGGTATCTGGCCGGAGAGTCTTTCCTTCTCCGATCGAACCGGGACAAACGGCAATAACAAAAAATCCGGAAAACTGGATTACACCCAAATCCCCGGCTGGCACGGCAAATGTGTGCCAGGTGAAGATTTTAATGCTTCCATGTGCAACCAGAAATTGATCGGTGCCCAATACTTTAATGCATCCTGGGGTGGCGATGCAGGTATTGAGAGTCTACGTCCCTGGGAGTTCACTTCCGCTCGGGATTACAATGGTCACGGTACTCACACTTCCTCTACTGCGGGTGGTAATTATGGCGTTCCAACCACCGGACCCGCCGCTGCATTTGGTTCCATCAGCGGTATCGCTCCGCGCGCTCGTATTGCCATGTACAAAGCTCTGTGGTCAACGGAAGATGGTTCAACCGCCAGTGGTTCCACCGCTGATTTGGTGGCTGCCATAGATCAGGCTGTCGCTGATGGCGTGGATGTGATCAATTATTCCATTAGTGGAACACGGACAAATTTCCTGGATGCTGCCGAGGTAGCATTTATGTATGCTGCAAGAGCAGGAATCTTTGTAGCCGCCTCTGCTGGTAACAGTGGTCCAGCCGTTTCTACCGTCGCACATCCCAGCCCCTGGATCACGACCGTCGCTGCAGGTACCCACAATCGAAGTATTGAAGGGTCTGTCACCTTGGGGAATGGCGTCACTTATTATGGTGCATCAATCGCCACCGCAGTTGGTCCCGCACCATTAATCGATGCAACTGCAGCTGGTTTACCTGGTGCAGATGCAACGAAAGTACGACTATGTTATTCAAGCCTGGATGGCGGTAATGTCCTTGACCCGGCCAAGGTAGCAGGTAAGATCGTTGTATGTGACAGAGGTACCACAGCCCGTGTCAACAAAAGTCTGGCAGTCATGGAAGCTGGCGGTGTGGGAATGATCCTGATCAACCCATCTGTCAATTCCCTTAACGCAGATTTTCATTCTGTGCCTACGGTACATCTGCAGAACACAGATTATGCTGCAGTCAAGGCATATGCAGCAGAAGCAGGTGCTACAGCAATCATTAATGCAGCTGCATTTTCTTATGATGCTCCTGCTCCTTTCACCGCTTCCTTCTCATCCCGCGGTCCACTGATTGCTGGTGCAGGTGATCTCCTTAAACCGGACGTCATTGCCCCCGGACAGGATATTCTGGCTTCGGTCTCCCCAATGACATCTGGTGGATTGAACTTCAATCTATTAAGCGGTACTTCCATGTCCAGCCCACATGTTGCCGGTCTGGCTGCCCTCTTGATGGATCTGCATCCCACCTGGACACCTATGATGATTAAATCTGCTTTGATGACTTCTGCCTATGATGTTCTGGATGAACCGTCTCCCACAGATCCAACTGTAATCTTCAGTCAGGGTGCCGGGCACGTTCAACCCAACAGCGCTGCTGATCCTGGCCTGGTCTATAATTCGGGTTGGAACAACTGGTTGGCTTTCCTATGTGGAACGACTTCGGGGGTGGGCGCTGGTACCTGTGCTACTTTAGCAAGCATGGGATACTCATTGGATCCCAGCGATTTTAACACTGCTTCGATTGCCATTGGCGCACTGGCTGGAACACAGACAGTTTCACGAACAGTTACTAATGTTAGTGGACGCGAGACTTATACATTCACATATGAAGGTCTGGATGGCATTACAGTTATACCCAATTTGACCTCGTTTACGATCAATGCGGGAGCCAGTCAGAAATTTACAGTTGCATTCTCCGTAACGAGTGCGGAACCGAATGCCTACGTAGGTGGCTATATCATCTGGACGGGCGATGCTGGTCATGTTGTTCGTATTCCGGTTGTAATACAACCCTTAGCGCTTGCAGCACCAGCAGAAGTCTCAGATGATTTCAATGTTACCTTTGGCTACAATGGACCATTTACTGCTACTGCACGTGGATTAATCCCGGCAGTCACAATTGAAGGATCTGTTAATACTGGTGCATTTGCTGAACATGGTCCCATCACAATACCCGATGGTACAACCTATCTACGGGTTTCTTTGTTCGATGCAAATGTGAACCCAGCCAGTGACCTGGATATGTACCTTTATGATCCAAATGGAGATCTGGTAGGTTACAGTGGAAGTGGTACTTCTGCAGAAGAGATCAACTTGGTAAATCCGATTGCAGGTGATTATTGGGTAGTTGTGGAAGGATTCGCCACCGCAAATCCCTCGACGTACACTTTATTCAGTTGGGTCCTTGGGTCAGTTGATGAAGGTAATATGACCGTCTCGGCACCTACGACCGCTGTATTAGGTCAAACGGGTACAATCGACCTGACCTTTAGCGGCCTTACCCCTGGTACCAAGTACCTGGGCAGTATCGTTTATGGTGGTTTCGCTGGTTTACCAGACCCAACCATCGTTCGTGTCGATCCATAAAACTTTAATCTGATCCTGAACGTTTGCGGACTTTACCGTAAAAAGTAAAGTCCGCATTTTTTTGTCCGATCAAAAATATTATCTGGAAAAGTAGAAAAGCCCGCAAAGATTTTTAAATTTACGATAATTTATTTCACGCTTCAACCGTTTTAAATCGTGGTTCCGAAAGTTTGCAAAACCTTAAACATTTTCTTAGTGGCTCTTTTTTTTAATCTTCAATCCCGATGATTGTTCATGGATTTATTCATTTGCATCCTTCTAATTTTCAGGTTATCTTTAAGGAGTAATCCAAAGGACGCAACGTGACTCCCACAATTATTCAGGCAATTAAGGAATTCAAAACCAATGTGCAGTTTGAAAACGCAAACACACAGCGTTTATATTTCCGTGCCCTGGATGCCTTCGGGGAGTATATCCAGGAAACCTCGAATCTCTCTCACCTTACCACCTCTATTCAAAAAAATATCGTCGTTCTCTTCACCGGATGGATGAAAGACAAACGCGCTTATGCACTCCCAACCAGAAAACTCTATCAATCCGTATTGCGTGCTGCACTGCGTTTCTGGCGCGCCAATTACGAGGGTTGGATCACTTTCACCCGCGAAGAAGAGCAGGAAGCCAGTCGAACTTCACTGATTGGCAATGTGGAAGAGCAGACTTCGCGACATGAACGATTGCCAGAAGATTTCGGGAATGTGATGCTCAAGACTGTTATGCGAACCCCGCTTCCTGCAGGCACCCTGCCCCGCCTGGATGTATTGCGTATGCGTGCGTTGATCGTTAGTCTTCGCGCTACAGCATTACGGGTGGGTGATCTTTGCCACATGACCAAAGCCCAGGTGGAAGATGCCAAAGTTCAGTTTGGCAGGCTGGAATTGCGTATGGAAAAAACCGGCCGGATTGCACATTGCCGGTTAGGAGCGGATACAATGACCGTTCTGGAAGAATACCTGCTTGCCCGTGATGATCATTCTCCCTGGATATTTATCCAGCATGGCAAAAGTAATCGCCGCCGGAATAATTCCGCTGCTTTCTTTAAGAACGCTCAAAAAGGTTATGGTGCTCGCCTTTCGAGCACATCCGCCTGGCGTATTGTCCAAAAGGTGGCCGGATTGTCCGGCCTGGATCGCGAAAAATATTTCACCAGCCCTCATGCTTTCCGCCATTGGCACGCCAAGACCTTGATCGAAAATGGCACATCCCTGGAGAATATTCAGGCGATCTTAGGACATTCCACGCCGGCTACCACGCGCATCATCTATGCTCCGGAACCCAATAAACGCCAAATCGATGAAGTGGAAACAACCCTTCAAGTGAATCCATACCAGAGTCACAAAGAATGAACCCTGTCAGCGAACCCAAAAAATTCCGCAAATCCGAGATCATTTTCCTGACCGTCGTTATTTCTGTTTTGTTGCTGAGTTTACTCGCTGTCTTTTCTGCCTTTCAAGCCATTAATGCCCCGCCACCTCCCACTGCCACCCCCTCTTCAACCCCAACTGCTACCAGCACCCCAACGCGTACGGCCACAGTAACCACCACATCTACCAGTACTTCCACCCCAACACGCACTGTTACGATCACATTAACCCCCAGCAAAACACCCCTGCCTTCACAAACACCTACAGCCTTTGTTTTTGATCAGGGAGATTTTGTCGCTGTCGAGAATTTCAAACAGGTCATACCAGGTGTCATTAACCGTTTTATGATTGCAAATGATGACAGTGTCTGGTTGGCTTCACCTTACGCAATTGGCAGATATCAATCCAAGAGTAAGCAATTTTCCCAAATTAATCTGCGAGACCCGGTGATGGCATTTACCCGCGATGGCCGTGCCTGGATTTTACCTGCAAGTGGTACCCCTTTAACCACATGGAATGGTTTTGTTGGAGAAAGTTATGATCATACCAACAGTTGGATTCCTCCACAGGGATATGGTTTACCATCACCACTGGCACCAGAAATCTCGATCGACTTTGCTGATGAATTATGGTTGACAACCGCCTATGATGTTCGCCGATTGCAAGGCAACCAGTGGAGAATATTTTTGGCGCAGGAAATGGGCTTTACACTACCTTACCGTAAAACACTTTCCACTTCGTTCATCGTATCCCATTCGCTTATTCAGGAAGCCACCTGGGTCGGTACCTGTGATTGGAGTGATGGGTTGAAGGCTGGTGGTGATGGCCTGCGTATCTATCAGGCAGGCAAGTGGGAACAAACGGATTTACCAATCCTTTTTGGTTGTGTTTCTGCGCTGGCAAATGATCCGGATGGGAATCTTTGGGTTGCAATTAATAAACAGCTCTGGCGATATAGCGAAAACCAGGATAGCTGGACGCAATTTAAACCACCCGCTTTGAATCAAGTTGCTTTCAGTAACTTTACCCATGGTGACATTAAGGATTTAATGCTCGCACCCGACGGTTCAATTTGGGTCATGTTTGAGCTGTGTGGGCAGGCAGGTTGTGATACCCGACAAATTCTTTATCAAATCAAAAATGGCAGCTGGACTTCGGTGGCAGAAAGCAGTTATTTGCAGCCACCCGATTTCCTGTTTGATCAGGACAGCAATCTGTGGGCATTTACACCGGGACAAATCAGCAAACTTGTAAATAAAGTTTTTAAGCCCATGGCAAATATTGAATGGATATCTGCAAATACAGATTCGGATGGTAATATCTGGGTTTTATCCGGTGAATTAAATGGAAATTTAATTCTCTGGCGTTATTTGCCTTGATGTTCCAACAGCAGAAATGACACTTTATTGGCCAGCAAACCCTTGTCAATCATCACGTTAATTAATTTGAAAAGGATTGCCGAATTTTCTTAGGAGAATTTGGCAGAAACAAAGTGGTCATTGCCAGAACTAATAAATATCCAATGTAGGCAATCAACTCGGAAAGTGACGGGTTACCGTTATATCCAAAAAGCGCTTTGACCAACTGCCCGATCGTGGAATTTTCATTCAGGACAAAATTGATATCATAGACATGCTCAATGATGGCCGGGATCCATCCAGCCTCATTAAATTCATGCACACCATAACCCACCATGCCAGCCGCAAACAGAATCAGCAAAAGATTCGTTATTTGGAAAAATTGTTTAAGATTTAACTTCCTGGTGGTATTAAATAACAGCCATCCCAGCCCGGCAGCGAAACCTAATCCGATACCAGCTCCCAGATAGGTCAAAAACGCGCTGGAGGTCAAACGTGAAGCCAGTAAGAAAATTGCCAGTTCCAAACCCTCCCTGGCAACTGCCAGAAAGACCAGCGCAAATAAAACACCGCCACTGCTACTATTCGCTGCTACCCGCACATCCTGTTCCAGATCTTTTTGCATGTTAATCGATTGATGGCGCATCCAGAATATCGCCCAGGTTAACAATGCGGCAGCCAATAGCATCGCAAAACCTTCAAATATTTGTTCACCTTTACCCTCAAACTCAGCGCCAATGATATTTAAGATGACAGCCGATAAAATGCTCAAGGCCACAGCAGCCGCAACCCCTCGCCATACCATCCCCTTGAGGTGCGGTTTGTCCATCTTTTTTAGTATTCCAAAGACAATGCCTACGATCAAAGCAGCTTCAATTCCTTCGCGTAATGCAAGCAAAAAACTGGCAAACATAACCAGTCCCTCCTTTGTTTAATATTGTTTGGAAATCCGGGTACAAATCCGGAGATTTTGAGTAAGAACCTCGTACACAGTCAATCGCTTTTTCTCTGTGTACTTTAAATGATTGGAATTGATTCTTCAACGATCAAGTCTGGCAATCATATGTATAAATATAATAAAGAAGATCAGATTTGTCAATTTATAAGCTACACAGTATTTCTCATGTTGTCACGGCACATTTTACTGAAGTTTATTCTTTTCATTGATTTTGCTATAATCAAATTATCCATTTCAATCATTTTTTGTTAACCGGAAATCAAATAATATGACCCCCAAAAAGAAAATGCCTGCAAAGGAATCTGGTATTGGGCGGATCGAATCTATCAACCCACTCGATTCGACCATTTATCCCTGGTCCCTTTCCAATTTACGACCCCAACCCGCTGAAGAATGGGATCAAATGTTTAAATTCATGCATATCAGCGAAGAAGAATTTTCTGCAATGCGTGCAACCGTTGAAGTTTTATTAAAAAACAGTCAACAATTTGTCATCGATAATTACCTGTATCTGGCACAATTTCCGGAAACTGCTGCCATTCTGGGATGGGAATCAGGCGTGGATGAAAAACATCTCGAGGAACGCAGACGATTTTTTGCCATATGGGTTGCTCGATTATTAGGGCAGGATTTTAGTCATGACCTGGCTGAGTACCTATTTTTAGCCGGTCAATATCATGCTGGCCATGGACCACGAAAAACTCATGTACCAGCTTTGTATGTAAATGGTGCGGTCAGTCATACCCTCTCTTACTTTGCACATGTCTTGTCCCGGGAAATCCCTGCCGAACCCAATAATTCAATTGCCCTGGCAGGCTGGGGAAAAGTTCTTTCCGTCCATTTGCAATTAATGCTTTCAGGATATCACAGTGCAATCGCTCTGATGGATGGCGACCTGGCAATTCCTGTGCGTTTATTTTCAAAAATACGGGCTATTTTGAAACGCGCTGACCTGATCATCAATGTCCCTTCTGGCTCGAATATTACTTTGCTTCTGACCCGTTTTTTTGATTATTTCCCAAAAATACGGGGGTTGGCTCTGGATGTTGAATGGGTTTCCCACGAAATAAATGACACGGTAGGAAACCCCTGGGTGCATGTGACCGGTCAATATTTACCAAAACCAGGATGGCGGATTTTGATCAACGGATTTGATATTAATTATTTGCCACCGGAAAAACGGGTATTAAATTCAGGGGACTCTGTTGACATATTTCCACCTGGACGATAAGCCATTTAACCGGTCATGTGACTGGATTGTGACCTGCGGTACTGGAAAACCGCAGAGCTTTTTTGTATATTAATTTTAAATTCAATCAAAAAGGATCTTCATTATGAATGTCGCCATTGTTACCGACAGCACAGCTACAATTCCGGATGATTTATTAGAATCACTGCATATTCATTGGGTACCATATTACATCCACCGCGGGAATGAAGTTCTTCGGGATCTTGTAACAATCAAACGGGAAGAATTTTATCGCTGGCTGTCACGCGCACGTGAATTGCCCAAAACTGCCAATCCGGGTCCTGGGGATTATGAATCTGTCTACGAAGAACTAGCCAGTAAGGGTGTTCAAGAAATCGTTAGTATCCACATGACATCCAAAAGCAGTGGAGCTTACCAGGCAGCAAAAATTGGTCAGGAGTTGACTCAAATTCGCTTGCCAGACCTAAAAATCGAAGTGATCGATACTTTGAACGTGTCCATGTGTCATGGCTGGATGGTCATCGAAGCAGCCAGAGCTGCCCTTCAAGGGATGTCCATGCAAGCAGTTATTGCTAAGGTTCAGCAATTAATCCAAATTACTCATATGATCCAGACCGCAGATACACTCAAGTACCTTGCAATGGGCGGACGAATCGGTAAAGCAACCAGCATGCTAGGCTCAATGTTACGTATCAAACCATTAATTGGTATGCGAGATGGGGTCATTGTCCCATTGGGAAAAGCTTTTACACGTGGTGCCGCCTATAAAATGATGGCTGAGGAAGTTTTAAAAAGTGTTGGTCAAAAAGGTAAAATAAAAATTGCTTATGTACACGCTGCCGCCCTGGAAGAAACCTATAGAATTAAAGCGCTTATTGAGGAAAGAATAAACGTGATCGAATCAATTATTGTAGAACTGCCTCCTTCACTTGGCGTCCATTCCGGGCCTGGTACAGCCGGAATTTGTTATTATCCGGTCAGTGAGGAGATGGAAAACTGATTTTCAGAACAGCTATTATTCTCTATTGAAATCACTACTAAAAGTGCTATCATATCATTAATAATTGTTGATTCGTTTGCTATTTATTTCATAATTCACATTGATTCGTTTTAGTTTTCTTCTTTTTTTCATTACCTATGGGAGGGTAAAATGAAAATATTTATTCGTTCGCTCATGATTTTGCTTGTTCTTTCGCTCTTAATGGGATTCGCACCCAAAACCGTTCAGGCAGTCGTAATACCACCACCACAAAAATGCCCTGATTTTGTCCTGACAGCCACTCATGGGATCGATGGCACCCGCATTGGACTTTCGAAAGAACTTCCTGTGATTATTGAAGTTTACTTATATGGAAAGCCATTAACCCAAATCCCATTAAAATTTCAAGAAAATTACATGGCGACCCTTTTACGAGGAGATTATTCATTCAAAGTCTTTTCCACTGAATTGCAGGCTTATATACCAACTGCCGAAGTCGCAACATTTACAGTAAAAGGTTGCACAAAAGTAGGCTTGCACATCCGCCTGGTTGATGGGGTCCCTGTCACCAAGGTCATTGTCAAAGATTTATATTCTACTCTCAACTAATCCAACCAGTTTTCTCTGAAATTCAACCGGGACCTTCTTAATATTTGGTTCCGGTGTTTTCAATTAACATTCGTCATCAATTCTTAATGGACAAACATTATTGACATGTTTGTCCTATTTTCTATTTTTGCTCTAAAATAGAAGAGATGAGCAAAACAAAAACCGGTCAGATCGTTAATCCCCAGACTCTTGCAAAAGTGGATCTATTTGAAAACTTAGCAATCGAGGACCTGGAGAAATTGTCGCAATCGGCACTGCCGGTTGAATTATTGAAAGATGATGTCCTTTTTTTACAGGGAGATCCTGCTAATAAAATCTACCTTCTTTTACATGGCAATATTAAACTGGTCCAAACACATCATGATGGGCAGCAAATTGTCATTCGGATAGCGGGTCCGGTCGAGATGATTGGCGCGCTAGCGCTTGGTAGGGTGAACAGCTATCCTGCCTCGGCATATGCCATGTCGCCTTGTGAAGTTGTGTATTGGACAAAAGAAACACTTTTAGACCATATTCAGAGGATGCCTTTGTTGGCAGCCAATACGATGCATTTTATGGCTGAAAAGATCCAAATTATGCAGGACCGCTTTCGATTGATAGCCACACAAAAAGTAGAACAAAGGCTGGCTCACACGCTTGTCAATCTGATGGCAACGTCCGGTAAACCGATTGATGAAGGGATATTGATCAATGTCGCCCTTTCCCGTCAGGAACTTGCTGAAATGATCGGAACGACACTCTATACCGTCAGTCGCCTATTGAAACAATGGGAGAATAACCACGTTGTTAAATGTGGCCGTGAAAGAATTGTGATCACCAATGGTCCAGCTTTGGAAAATATTCGTGACATGGAATAAATAAATTTTGAGGGTAGCAACTGATTTCTGCAAAATTTTTAGGGACCATCGATCGAACTAAAACTTAAGATTTTTTCAATTTCAGTTAGAGTATCTATGATTTAACAGGGTATTGTGCATTAATTAAACGAGACAATGCCATAGTCAAAGAAAATGTATTCAAAGTAAAAAAATTTGTAATCCAAGACCGTTAACGGTCCCATACCAACTAACGGATCTTTATTTGGATTTAATCTAAAATGAATAACCGTTGCCATAATGGCTATGCGCATCACATCAACATTGCTGGTTTTACTCAAAAATTCAGTTGTTACAAGACTACTAAGACCATATCGGATTGCGGGAACTTTACAGCTTTGTCACCAAATCTGGATTTTC
>PHBS01000246.1 GCA_002841995.1 Chloroflexi bacterium HGW-Chloroflexi-8 | reverse complement strand
CGCAGCGAAGAATTCTTCCATAGTTCCAGGTACTTCCACACCATTATCCGACAAAACCTTCGGGTTGTACCACAAGACATTGGCACGATGAATATTGACAGGTACTGAATAGATGTTGCCATCCTGTGAAATCAAGGGGATCAATGTTTTCGGCATAACATCCAACCAGCCATTTTCTTCATATAAGAAATTCAATGGTTCCAATTGTCCGGCTTTTACATAAGTGCCAATCAATTCCTGTCCGGCATGTCCTTGCCAGCTATCCGGTGCATCACCAGCCTGTAAACGCGTGGCCAAGACTGCACGTGCGTTTGTGCCTGCTCCACCAGCTACTGCGGCATTTACAAATTCGATATCGGGATATTTTTGGTTGAAAACTTTTATCATAGCTTCCAAACCAGCAGCTTCTCCACCACCTGTCCACCATGAGAATACTTCAACTTGCTGTTTCCCACTTGTTACAGGCGCTGTAGTGGGCTTCACTTCAGTGGTAGCTTCAGGTGCCGGAGTCGCAGCACCACAAGCTGTTAAAACCATCGAAAAGATGACCAACAATGCTAATGCTATCCAACTAATTTTTCGATTAAACATACGACCTTCTCCTTTTCTTAAGTAAGTAATTTGATAGATAAACGGTTTTTTGAACCAGAACTTCAAACAGGTTCTTTTCCTTCTAAATATTTTGGAAATAGGCATCTCCTTCATTTTGGGAATTAAACAAACATTTACCACCAAACGGGGTAGAATTATTATAAGAAATTCAGATCAGGTTAACAATATATTAACGGACACATACTGGACTCATGACGGACAATAACCGGTGGTGCAATGCAATTTGAAGTTTTTGAAACGCTAATTAAAGATGGTTTAAATAATCTCTTCGATTTTGCTGTTCTGGAAACTCATCCACTATTATCGAATGGGATCACAATCCCATCTAATTTTTCCGGAAATAAAGGGGAATTCTTAAAGAAGGTTCTGCTGGAAGCCATAGAAAATCTAAAACCAGCAGAAAAATTTTACGACATAAACGTTCCCGAGTGGCGTGTTTATATCGTACTGGTAAAACGCTATTTGGAAGGTATGAATTCTTTCGATGTTGCCAAATTACTTGCCATGAGTGATCGTCAATACCGTCGCTATCAGAAAAAAGCGATTCAATCGGTGGCAATCATTATATGGAATCGATTCATTCAAACAACGCCGGAACTAATTGTAGAAAAAACCCAAGATAGCAACAATAACGATTTTAACATTTTTCAGGAAGAAATCGTTCTCTCAGATGTTGTTCAAGGTCTGAATAATCTTTTGGCAACAAGATTTAGCGAAGAAAATGTCACAATAAAAATTGAAGAAGAGATTAAATCAGCCAGAGTCGAAAGCGATCGTGTCATATTACGCCAAATATTGATCAAGATCGTCAATACTTTATTGAATTACAAAACAAAACGATTGACGTATACAATTTACTTATTCGAGGACCAAATTGCACTCAGTATAAAATCTACGGTCCAACATGAGGGAAGTCTTCTTAATGAGGGGAAAAATGAACCTTTTGAAAACAGTATATGGTTTT
>PHBS01000245.1 GCA_002841995.1 Chloroflexi bacterium HGW-Chloroflexi-8 | reverse complement strand
CAAAATAAAGTGGAATGAATGCGATCGCTAAAGAAGCCAGAGCAGCTCGCCAGACTGGAATTAATGCAAACTTCTTAACCAAACGTGCCCAGACCGCAACACACACGATCGCAATTAATAAAACTGAAGCAAACAAGATGGTGGATTGTGAATCCGGAATTTGGAGTCTATATTTAACAAAGAATGGCATAGATGCCAAAACCAAAGACATGGCGGCACTATAAAATGCATTCGCTAGACCAGCTATCCAGAATTTTCGATTAACAAAAAGATGTTTAAGGCTTTCCCATAAGCGTGGTTTTTCCTCCGCTTCTTCAACTTTAATTTCACGACTGGTTAATGACATATAAAGAATAACGACGCCACCTAAAATACCATAAATGATGGCTGTCAATTGAAAACCGATTGCGGAGGTAACCATTGGGGTTAGAGCAATGCTGATAATCATCGCGACTAATTGAAATGCCTGCCGCAAGGCATTGGTGGAAGCGCGGCTTGTATCGGTTTTGAAAAGCTCGGGAAAGAGCGCTCCATAATTGGCGTTGATGACTGAATCGAGGGTGCCTGTCAGAATATAGAAAAGCATGGCGTAAGCCAGAAGCGAATTACCAGCCAGGAATTCTGGAGGACTATAAAAAGCGATCAATCCAAGCACCAGGAGAGGCGTGCCTATCACCAGCCAGGGACGTCTCCGTCCGAAACGGGTACGAGTGCGGTCTGACAAGAATCCATAAACCGGATTATCCAACGCATCAATGAAAGTGTAAATCAGTAAAATTAGCGAAAATTGGGGTGTCGTTAAACCTAGACGATCGACATAATAAATAGCCGCATAGGTTTTGAGCATATTGATCGGGATGGATGTACCAAACATCCCGACTGCATAATTAAACGATTTCAACTTTGATTCGGACATAAATCTTTCCTCCCGGATTTTTATCATTCTGCGTTTTATTATCTAAATTTTGCAAACCAATTCCAGTGTTTTTAGCCACTTTCTACCTTAATTCAGACGTAATACAGGTAATAATCAGTATAGCATAATTGAAAAAAGGTTCGATTCCCCCCATTCGATTAACTTACTGATATTCAAATTCACGACAGTTGATTACCTCACCCAAACATTTCAGGTAATTATTTGTTGTGTTTAAGAAGATCTAGAATCAAATAAATGCTTCAGTTTGCTTTGCGGTGACAAAATAGGTCAATTAGCTAATTCGCATGAATAAAACAAATAAGTAATACATTTAATCTATGCGCATTTTTTTAGGACTAGGTAACTAAAAACAATATTTCACTGATGTTAGACACTCTGTTACAATCCAAAGGATGATTGACCACCCTGCCCATTATGTAAATGGCGGAAGATCCACCACCGCCCTTGTTATGTGCAGTAGTACAACCCATTTAATCTCCCCCGTGTATCGAATATCGACCTCACCTCATTTGAATTTACCTGTTAGAAGAATAGGCATCCAATACCCGTTCTCGTGCATTTGCATGGTCAACGATATGATCCGGATAGTCCTTACCAATGATTACATTCACCTTTTGCTGTTCAGAGATTGGCATTTCCCAGGGTTC
>PHBS01000112.1 GCA_002841995.1 Chloroflexi bacterium HGW-Chloroflexi-8 | reverse complement strand
GACTTTTAGGCATGGTCTTAGTAACTTCGGTTTTTTCAATCTCTCTATCTTGAATCGTGGTAGATTTTATTTCTTGAGATGGCTGTACCTTGTTTTTTTTGATCGTCGGTTCTCTCAAAGGTGAAGAACCTGGTGTTTCATGCGCCCAACCTTGTGGCCCCTGTCCAAATTCCCAATCTGATTTGATGGGGCGATTTTGGGGAGCACCATCATGCTTAATGCGCAAATTATGTTGAATGACTTCCAATTCTGGTTGGGAGTATCCGGATATTGCAGCCAGCCAATGTTGATATTTACTCTGGTTGACCCGTTCCCCAACACCAGCAACTTTTCGAAGCAAGGTCATGGCGATTTGTGAACCAAACCCTGCACCTAGTCTCAAAGAAAATTCCACAGGATATTGTCCGCCTTTGGAGAGATTTAGATCTCCTAGCTCAGGGTCTGGCTGAAAGTCCTGATCATAATGAGCGATGGGTGGCACAATACCAAATTCAAGTACTTTGGCAGCGATCACATCTTCTACACCGACCCCCATTGTGTGACCGGTAAATCCTTTCGTGTTAGCAATCACGACCTGATTAGCCAGCTCACCAAATGTATGTCGTAAAGCGTGGATTTCTGCTGCTGCGCTACCACCTCGCGCAGGTGTGTACGTCTCATGTGAAATGAAGACGGTTTTTGCAGCAATCTCGTTGCGATCGATACCAAATCTTTGTTCTGCCTGGGTGATTACTCGGTTCATCACTTCGCTTACATGTGGGACATCCAGTCGTGTACCGTGAAAGGCTGAATTAGCAATTTGACAGGCTAACAGCTCGCAAATACCACGCATACCTCGTTCCCGCACAGCATCCTCGGATTCCACAACCAGAGCCGCAGCGCCCATTCCCATGATCATGCCATTTCGGCGACGATCAAATGGGATCGCAGCCAATCGAACGTCACTCTCAGTGGTGGCAGCTCCACTGGTCATTAATCCAGTTCCTACCCAATTCACCAATTCACCACTGGTGACGTCATCTCCAGCAACGATAATCACGCGGCGGCAACGACCTGCCCGAATCCAATCTTCTGCAATATTAATTGCATGAGTTGTGGTTGCACAGGCTGCGTTTACGTATGTATTCGGTCCCCGTGCACCAATATGTTCTGCGAATTGAGAATGACCCATGGCCAAAATCCGGAACACGAAATTTCGGTTGAATTGATAATCATTGACAACGATCTTATCTTCCAGTTCCTTGAGTTTTTGTTGAAAAGCAATCTTTATATTTGAATCACTGCCATTAAACATGGCTATTAAATCCACAAGCTGTTCCTTTTGATCCAATAAAGATTGATAGGTATAGTATCTATCCGCTTCTTCGCTCATCCGTGCCATTCCTGGGAATGCTGAACCGAAAATGATTCCGGTTTCATCCTGCAGTGCTTCTGGAAGCATCCAGCGATTGGGGAGCAAAGTTCCTTTGCTGGTTGTCCGATAATTCATGACCAATGGGATTCCAGCATCCCGTAAAGCATCAATACCAGCCGCAATCGCTAGTTGGGTAGAAATATCCGTTGCTTCCACACGGTCATCCGGAATACCAAATTCGCTGACCGGATCAAAAATTCCTCGTTGTCCAGCTAATTTGACTGTTTTTTCCGGGCTGTCTATCGGATCCATGATGGCACCAGAGTCTTGTTTTACAAGACGGGTAGAGCGTTTTTCCACCATATTCTGGCGTATTTGTAACGGAAAGGGTTCTATTCGCACTTCACCATTTAATATGCGCTGAATGTTATCTTCTGCAAACACCGATACAGACCGCCCGGGTAATCCTAATCCTGCACCACTAATTACGATCGATCCAGTCAATGGCAATCGGCCACCTATGCTTTCCACAGTTGTCTCCATTGTTATTGCTGCAGAGTCCCCTGATTGTTCGATGGGCTGTTTTGCCTTCATCGGTAGACCTGCGGCATAGAGAGCACAGAGTGCTTCATTAAAACTGGGTAATGCACCTTTGCGGGGATGATTTGTGGCCAGTAAAGTAACATTAGAATTGTCTTTGAAAATATCACTTGTCAAGGCATTTAATACCCTCTTCGGTCCTACTTCTACAAAAATTCGAGCACCCTGATCATAAAGCGTTTGAGATCCTTTAATAAATTGAACAGGTGATGCAACCTGATCTGCCAAAAGATCCAGGATGGCTTCCCGCCCATTCGGGTACCATTCACCTGTTACATTGGCTGCAACCGGAATTCTGGGATCCTGAATATTCATTCGTTCAATGACTTTCCGGAGAGGCACACTTGCAGGAGCGACGATTTTAGTGTGAAAAGCGTGTGAAACAGGGATTTTCACAGCCTGGTAATTCGCTGCCATGAATGCTTGAATGGATTCTTCTACTGCTTTGGTGGAACCTGCAATCACAGATTGTAAAGGACTATTGATATTGGCCAGAACAACGTAACCATCAATTGTTTGGATGATTCTTTCAACTTCATTTAGTGGAGCAGAAACTGCAGCCATACAGCCATTATCTTCCATGGAAACTTTTACCATCTCACGACCACGAGCACTGACGACTTCCAATGCTTCTGCAAATGTGAGTACCCCGGCGGCAACCAGAGCCGCATATTCACCCAGACTGTGACCAATGACCATATCCGGTTCAAAGCCATATTTTTGCAGCAACCGCAAAAGGGCTACATTCGCGGTTAATACTGCTGGTTGTGTGATGGTGGTATCTTTTAATTTTGCTTCTGCAGCTTTAAGACTTTCATCATCCCCATCTGAGTAAATAAAATCGGTTAGTGGACTTCCGAGTAATGGAGTCATCACCCGATCTGCTTCAACAAATACCTGGTCGACAACAGGTTCAATTGCACGAAATTCCTTCAACATATTAACATATTGAGAACCTTGCCCCGGAAATAAAAAGGCGACTTTACCAGGGGTTCCATGTCCATAATAGACACCTTGGGCAGTCAAAGCCTGCCATATACCGGGAGTATTACTCTCGAAGCCTTTCAATGCTTTTTCTGTGCGTTTTAGGAATTCATCCATGTCGCTATAGTCAATAGCAAGACGTTCAGGAAATGAGAGTGCTTGAGTGCTTGGCAATTGTGATGGTGCTAAGAAACCGTTTTTAGCCTGGGAAATAGCACTTTCCAATTTGACTTTTAATTCCTCAAGGGAATTTCCACTTAAGAATAACAATCCTCTGAAATGATCGGATTTTTGATTTACCGATTTCACGCTAACAGCCATAGTTTCAGCAGACTGAGCTTGAACAGATCCTGGCGCAATTGTAGAAACCTGAGGAACTTCCGAACCAGTGCTATTCTCCGTGAAGAAATTGATCACTTTTGCCAGGGTGTTGTAATCAGAAAGACGTAAATCTTCGCGTTTGGGTATGCCATAATGTTCACGCATTGAGGCGAAAAGTTCAGCCTGTTTAACAGTGTCAACACCCAGGTCGGCTTCCAGATCCAACTCAAGATCCAGCATTTCAGCAGGGTAGCCTGTTTTTTCTGCAACTTGCTGAATGACGTAATCTTTTACATTATTTTTATCCTGTTTTGTTCCTGTAATTCCGGGTTTAGCATCGTTAAGCCCGGGCGCAGAAAATTGATTCTGTTTTACAATCGGTTCAATTTTTTGTTCATGAACATTACCATTTCCCTTACTGTTCTCTGTAAAGAAATTGATCACTTTTGACAGGGTGTTGTAATCTGAAAGGCGCAAATCTTCGCGTTTGGGTATGCCATAATGTTCACGCATAGAGGCGAAAAGCTCTGCCTGTTTCACCGTGTCAACCCCCAAATCGGCTTCCAGGTCCAGCTCCAGATCCAGCATTTCAGCAGGGTAGCCTGTTTTTTCCGCAACCTGCTGAATGACGAAGTTTTTTACATCCATTGAATTGTTAGTTGATTCTGAAGAATTATGATCGGTGACATTTTGTACCGACTCTTCAGATGATTCAATTTGTTGAGAATTATCCAGCACAAATTGAATGACTTTAGACAGTGTGTTATATTCTGATAAACGTAAATCTTCACGTCTGGGAATTCCGAAATTCTGACGGATGGTTGCGAATAATTCTGCTTGTTTGACCGTATCAACACCGAGATCTGCTTCCAGATCCAGATCGACATCCAACATTTCAACTGGGTAGCCGGTCTTTTCGCTGACTGCGGATAAGACATATGCTTTTACAACTTCACCGTGAACCATTGTATTTGCAGAGCCGAAAATAGAGGTCTGTGCTAAAGGTGTTTCAACCTTTACAGAATTGGAAGCTGGAATTGCGAAGACAGGTTTCTGATCCGTATGATAACCAGGAATATATTCTTCCATGACAACATGGAAATTCGTTCCTCCAAACCCAAATGAACTGACAGCTGCCCGCCGAATCTCCGAGACGGGTTTTTCCCATTCTTTGGCAGTCGTATTGACATAAAATGGCATGTGTTCAAAATCGATGTTCGGATTTGGGCGTTCGAAATTAGCGGAAGGAGGCAACACTTTTTGGTCGAGTGCGATAGCCACTTTGGCAACGCCGGCAGCACCGGCAGCACCTTTAAGATGGCCAACATTGGATTTTACGGAACCCAGTGCGATGGATCCTTTTTGCAGACCGAGATTTCCAAAAATTGCATTCAAACTATTTACTTCGACCACGTCTCCAACTCGGGTGGAGGTGCCGTGACCTTCAATTAAACCTGCACTGCTTGGGGATTCTCCGGCATTTTGCCAGGCGCGTTCAATTGCCTTGATCTGACCAGCGGGATTGGGTGCAGTAATTCCCTTGCCTTTACCATCCGAACTCGAGCCAATACCGCGAATTACTGCATAGATCTTATCGCCATCGCGCTCAGCGTCGGATAATCTTTTGAGCAGGAATATGGCAGAACCTTCACCCATGACAAAACCATTGGCACCATCTGAATAAGGACGTGATCCATCTGCACTTAATGCACCAATTTTGCAAAATTTTACAAAAGATTCGGGACCCATGTTCCGATCCACGCCGCCAGAAAGCACGGCATCGAATTGAAAATTATTCAATCCATTCACTGCTGCTTGAATTGCAGATAAGGAGGATGCACAAGCTGCATCTGTGACAAAATTGGGACCACTAAAATTAAAGACGTTTGCAATTCTGCCAGCGATAATGTTGGAAAGCTCTCCGGACATGGTATCTTCGGTAATATCTGGAATTTTCCCCTGAATATTTTTGCTGAATCCATACAATAATTGTTGTTGGACTGAAACCGGCAAATTACTAAAGCCTTCCGACATTTTCAAAGCTTCCAGATATTCAGGCAAGAGAATCCGCATGGTGGAACGATAATGCCGTTCGCCAGCATTTGCATTTCCCAAGATGACCGCCATTCGATCAGGATCCAGACTGCGTTCCGGATAACCGTAATCAGTGAGAGCCTGGTGGCTTGTGGCAATTCCCCATTGTTGAGTAAAATCCATTTGGGCGATAACAGTAGGTGGAATCGGGATATGCATTTTTACCGGGTTAAATACAAAATTGGTTACCCAACCACCGATTTTGCTATAGGTTTTGTCGGTTGCCTTTGGATCAGCGTCAAAGTAAAGGTCTGTTCGCCATCGATCTACGGGCACATCGGTTATTGAATAATGCCCATTTTTAATATTTTCCCAAAAGCTTTTTGCATCCATCGCATCGGGCATGATGGTGCCTATTCCAACAATTGCAACTGGTTTCTGTTCTGACATTGTAAATACCTCCGTAAGATGGCCTGACTAATCCGTATTGTGCAACGCAAATTTCACCCATGGATGATGGGCGTGTAAAATTTGCAATCACGCGCTTGGAATGTTTGTGAGTCACTGTGCTGAAGTAGAGCCAGCACGATTTTGAAATTTAATGTGACACAACAGTCAGGTTGTAGTCTAAGATGAAAAACACCAGTTTAAAAAAAGAGTTACGTCATATAAAATTTGAATACCAAAAGATCAAGAAAAAATCTGAGTAATCTTGCGTCAAAAGATTGAAAAGCTAAGATTAATTTATACTGACAATCTGTGATATAATTTGTCAGCTTTGTTGGGGTATTACTCCAGCACGATCAAATGCAATTTCGGAAGGGATTTGTCTGATCGGCAAATCCTTTTTTGTTGGATATTTAAGGAAGTATAGAATGAGTATTTTTGAAACACTAAATTTGAAACCTGAATTAATGCAAGCAATTCAGGAGCTGGAATATGATCAGCCGACAGAAATTCAGGTCGCTGCAATTCCGGCTTTATTGTCAGGACAAGATGTATTGGGCCAGGCACAAACTGGCACCGGTAAGACCGCAGCATTTGCTTTACCCATGCTGCAAAGAATTGATCCTAAAAACAAAGCTGTTCAGGGATTTATTCTTACCCCAACACGCGAGCTGGCTTTACAGGTTTCCAAAGCTTTTGAGGCCTATGCAAAATTCCAGCCCATTCAGGTTCTTTCTGTTTATGGTGGGCAACCTTATGGCAAGCAACTATACATGCTAAAAGAAGGTGTACAAGTTGTTGTGGGTACACCCGGGCGTGTTCTTGATTTAATCCAAAAGAAAAATGCACTGGATCTTTCGTCAGTTGAATTTATGGTAATAGATGAAGCGGATGAAATGTTAAAAATGGGCTTTATTGAAGACGTTGAAGCAATCATTGCCCAAACACCCGCCGGCTGTCAGAAAGCTTTATTTTCCGCCACCTTACCGAGGGAAGTACGTGCTTTAGCTTCAAAATACATGCAAAACGCGCATGAAATTACGATATCAAGTAAAACATTGACGGTTGAAAAGACCGAACAACGTTTTTATTTGATCTCTGAAAAAGATAAATTCGCTGCATTGATGCGCTTGTTAGAAACAGAACCCTTCACCAATGCCCTCATTTTCGCAAAAACAAAAATCCGTACCGGGGAATTGGCTGATCAATTAGTGTCTGCAAATTATTCAGCGGAAGCATTACATGGCGATTTGAGTCAGGGAGCCAGAGAAATCGCGCTGGATCATTTTCGGCGTGGAAAAACCCGTATTTTAGTGGCTACCGATGTGGCAGCCCGTGGTTTGGATATTCAAGGCGTTTCACATGTATTCAACTATGACCTTCCATTTGAAGCACAGGATTTCGTACATCGAATTGGGCGCACGGGTCGCGCAGGGGCTACAGGAGTTGCAATATCACTGGTTACCAATAGTGAATTATTCCGAATTCGACGGATTGAAAAAATGACTTCACAACCCATGACGATGGCTAAGATCCCTTCGGAAAAAGATATTCTCAGTAAGCGACAGGTTGATTTTGAAGATGCGTTAATTGAACAACTTGCATTTGAAAAATATAATCAGGAACTAGGGCTGGTTCATAAATTTGTTGAACTTGGATATGATATTACTGAAATTGCGGCAGCTGCTCTGTATATGCTACGCCAGGACAAGAAATACCCGAAGATAAACATGGTTGGAACAATTGATATTCAAACTAAACCCGGAAAATCATTTCGGGATTCCAAACCGAGGCACGCAGACCGAATGGACCGGGCTAAAGGTAGTCCGAGCCAGAGCCATGAAAAGGGAATGGTTCGTTTGATGTTTGGTTTAGGAAAAGCGGATGCAATTCGTCCTCAAATGGTAGTGGGTGCAATTGCCAACGAGGCTAAAATTCCAGGGAAAGCCGTAGGCGCAATTACTATCCAACAACATGAAACCTATGTTGATGTTTCTGAAAAGTATGCCGAGGAAGTTGTCCGGAAGCTTAAGCGAATGAACATAAACGGAAAGCCTACTCAACTCAGAAAATCATAAATTAGAATTATCGATCTAAAAAGGCAATTGAAATAAAGTTTCAGTTGCCTTTTTTCGTTTTTATTGGATAGAATAATATTTCCTAATTCGATCAATTCAGGAGTAATAATGATAAGCTGGATCGCATTTGATGCGGATGACACCTTGTGGGAAAATGAAATTTATTATCAAAATGCCCAGAAAAAAATGCAAGAGATCCTTGCAGGTTATTGTTCACCTGAAACAACGAATGAAACCCTTTTACAAACCGAAACACGCAATATACCCTATTTTGGATATGGGATCAAATCATTCGGACTTTCGATGATTGAAACAGCTGTTCAGATCTCGAATGGAGAAATTTCAGCCCGTGAGATCCAAATTATTCTGGAAAGCTTGAAAGAAATGATTAGTACACCGGTAAAACTTTTACCTGGTGTAATCAAAACCATTAAGATCCTTTCAAAAGACTACCACCTGATGGTGATCACCAAAGGTGATCTGTTGGATCAGGAAAGAAAGTTTAAAAACTCACAGCTTTCTCCTTTTGTTGAAGTTTTTGAGGTTGTAAATGCAAAAGAAAAAAGCACATATCAGGGGATTTTGGATCGCTGGCATATTCTGCCCAAACAATTTGTGATGGCCGGAAATTCTTTACGGTCGGATGTATTACCAGTGGCTGCGATAGGTGGAATAGGGGTTTTAATCAGCCATTATTTAACCTGGGACCATGAAAAATCAGTCAATTCTGATTTACAGAACTTTCCCTATTATGAAATTGATAAAATTAAAAAACTGCCTGGATTAATTGATAAGATTAATCAAAGTGAACAGAATTAATGGTTGAACCATTGTGAAAAAGAATTTTGCTTGCACAAAAATATTTAGTGTAACCAGATAATGCAACAGTATTAGAAAAATGCTGTACTCGAATTAAAATAGAAGAGGCTGATCATGAAATTGATATCAGCCTCTAAATTGTTTATATCGATTGTCTTATAGTTGGGAAGTGCAATGTGGACAGCGGGTTGCTTCGATAGGAATTTCGGTGAAACAAAATGCACATTTTTTGGTTGTTGGCGCTGCTACTTCTTCTACTTTAGGTTTTTGAAGTTTATTAATAGCTTTGATGACAAAGAAAATAACCAGACCAACGATCAGAAAGTCAATAATATTATTGATAAACAGACCGTAATTAATGGTTGGTGCTCCAGCTTCCTGTGCGGCCGCCAGACTGGGATAATCGGTTCCACTTAAATTGATAAACAAGCTCTTGAAATCAACTTTCCCCAACAACAATCCAATGGGTGGCATTATGACGTCAGCTACGAACGATGAGACGATTTTCCCAAACGCACCACCGATGATTACACCAACGGCTAAATCCACGACATTTCCTCGCATAATGAATTTCTTAAATTCTTGTAACATTTTTTACTCCCTCCACATATTATATGTGTTAATTATAGTTGTTAAGGTGTATTTAGTAAACTTCGACTATTTTGAGCGTATTTGTTTGGAAAATATATCTGAAATCGTTTTCCGGTTCTGATTCTCATTACGTCAGCCAGCGATCAACACCAATTCCTGCTCCATATCCTGTCGAAAAACAGGCAGTCAATAAAAAGCCACCTGTAGGTGCTTCCCAGTCCAACATTTCTCCTGCGCAAAAAAATCCCGGAAATTTTTTGAGCATCAAATTGGAATCGAGTTCAGAAAAGTCTACCCCTCCTGCTGTGCTGATCGCTTCAGCGACTGGTCGTGCAGAAGTTAATCGAATGGGTAAAGATTTAATGGATTTCGCCAATAGTTGAGGGTTATGGATAACGCTTTTTTCCAGCAACTCATAAAGGAGATTAGTTCGAATTCCGCTGAAACCAATGGTTTTTTTCAAATGAGTTGAAATCGACCGATCTCCCCGATTTTGACTGAGTTTTTCAAATAGCTGTGCTTCGTTCCAATTAGGTGCTAAGTCTAAATAAATTGAGGCTGATCCTTCTTTTTCAATTTCCTCACGAATCAAAGCAGAAATAGAATAAATTAAACTGCCCTCGATGCCATAACGGGTGGCGATAAATTCCCCTTGTTGACGGAACACTTCGCCTTGATGCGAGTTGAATGTCAATATAACAGGTTTGATTGGTACGCCCGCAAATTGATCTTTGAAATGGTCACTCCAATTGGTTTCAAAGCCACAATTGGATGGCTTTATAGGAGATATTTTAATGCCATTACGTTGAAAAAAGGGAATCCAGGCTGCGTCTGAGCCTAATTGTGGCCAGCTTGCTCCGCCAAACGCAAAAATAACTGCGTCAAATTTAATTGTCAATAGTCCGGAATCGGTCTCAAAACATTGGTTGTGGTTTTCATCCCAACCAGTCCATTTGTGCCTAAAAAGTATCTGTACGGATCTGGATTGTAATCGTTGGATAAGCGAATGAAGAATTTCTCCCGAATTCATGATTTCCGGAAAAACCCGGCCGGAACTTCCTTCAAATGTGGAAAAACCAAGCTCTGAAATCCAATTTCTTAGTTCTTCGGGTCCGAAACGAGTCAGGAATGGTGTCAGGTTTTCTTCCCTTTCGCGGTATTTAGATAAGAACTGATGAAAAGGCATGGAATGGGTAAGATTTAACCCGCCTTTGCTGGCAATTAAAAACTTTTTCCCGGCGGTTGGCATTGAATCAAAAAGTGTGATTGGATATCCCTTTTGACTTAAGAAATCAGCCGCCATCAAACCTGCCGGACCGGCACCAATGATCGCAATTTTTGGATGTTTCTTTTCCTTGGCAGGGTTTTTCATAAGATGATTGTAACGGATAACCACTTAATCGGATGAGATTGGAAATCAACTGATTGTTTTTAATTTTCTCTTAACGACAATTAAAAAAAACGGAGTAAATCATCATCAATGATTTACTCCGTTATATTGTTTTTATTTCGTTTCTAGGCTACTTCTTTGATTTTGATCAAATTATGGATTGTCTCCAGGGCATCTTCAAAGCTTTCTCCTAAATAAATACCTGGAACCATTTGTTGTGTTTTTAAATTTTGATCAAATGCACTTCCTGCATATGCAAGTGTTGGTGTGGGATGAATAACATCCAGTTTTTCTTTCAGCCTCCGCATTTCATACGCAGAGACTTCAGTGGAAGCAGTCAGGACAATCATATCAGGGAATTCATACGAAGCGTAATCCACCAGATCTTCAATTGGAAGATCAGGACCAAGATACTCAATCCGGTACCCTTCGCTGCGAAGAAGTACAGCCATCATCAAGCTGCCTAATTCGTGCATTTCAGTTGGTGCACAACCAAGCTGAATATAGGGTGCACTTCTACGTGAAGGATATGCCTGAAGCAGAGCCATCAATTTTCCACGCAAAAAATTAGAAGCATAATGCTCTGTAGTGATACGAATTTCTCCACGAAACCAGGCTTCACCAATCGCAATTAGGGTTGGCGAAAGTATACGTACAAAAATAGTCATCAAATCATAACTGGCATGCAATTCGCGCATTAATTCAGTCGCCTTTTCTTCGTTATGGTTGATTAATGCATCGTAAAGCCAGTGAGTGTATGTTTCTGGAGAGGCTTTAGGCTGGGTTAATATTCGGCTCGGGGCTGTTGGAACCGCGTCCGGCCAGATACCACTACGGGTCATGTGACGCAATTCTGTGACTGCATTGCTGATGGAAATACCTCCATCTACTCTGGATTTAATCCAGCGCAAAATTGCAACATCGCGTTCAGAGTATAGCCGGTAGCGATTATCCGAGCGGTGCGGGGTTAAGAGGTCATGCCGTCTTTCCCAAGCTCGCAATGTCACCGGACGAATTCCAGTTTGCACACTGACGGATTTGATTGTGTAACGGGGTTCGTCTGAAAAATCTATAATTGAGGTCATAAAAGTTTTCCTTTCCAAACAATTTCACGAAAAGAAATAATCGATAATGTAATTTGGATATATTTGATCATGTTACATTAATTTCATTAAATAATGATTAAAATGTACTTTCAGCTTTTTTATAATCTTATTTATGACATTTGTCAATAAATTTCACGAATAATATCATATTCATCTTATTACTTAAATCTTAAATGAATATTAGAATTGCGTGAAAAAAATTCAATTTGTGGAAAAAACTAACCGGATTTCACCCAGAAATATCTGTGTTTGGGACAATTAATTTATTTTTACGATAAAATCCCTCTTAGAACATTCTTATGAGGAAATTATGGAAAATAACCAAATTATTGTGGCTTCGCAAAACCCTGTGAAATTGCAGGCAGTGAAAAATGGCTTTTTGCTCATGTTTCCGGAATCACAATTTGCTTGGATGAATGTAGAAGCTCCGTCAGGGGTCAACAAGCAGCCTTTTTCCGATCAGGAGACATATCTAGGGGCATTAAATCGAGTTACTTTTATTAAAGAAAAATATCCAAATGCTTCTTATTGGGTGGCAATTGAAGGTGGAATTCAGTTTGATCCGGATCATCAAATGAGCGCTTTTGCCTGGGTCGTAATCCATAATGGAGCGAATTTTGGAAAAGCGCGATCAGGTTGTTTTTATTTGCCTTCGCGTGTCGCTAGTCTGGTGCAATCTGGATTGGAATTAGGTGAGGCTGATGATCTGGTATTCGGTCAGGTGAACTCCAAACAAAACAATGGGGCGGTGGGTCTGTTGACCGGGGATGTCATTAACCGGACAACTCTTTACGAACAAGCAGTCATTATGGCGCTGATTCCTTTCAAAAATCCCCATCTTTATTTTTAAGAATTTATTATTATCTTATTTTTCATCCAAAATTCAGGTATACTCAACTAAACCTTATTATTCGGAGCAAATTGCAATGGCTAATGTTGTCGTTTTAACGGATAGCACAGCATACATCCCCACCGAAATAACAAATCAGTTGCCAATCAGCGTTATACCGCTTACTTTAATTCTGGATGGTAAAACTTATTTCGATGGTGAAGATATTATGCCTGATGAGTTTTACCAACTTTTATTAACCAGTTCAAGTATGCCTCAAACGAGCCAGGTTACTGTTTCACAGTACGAAAAGCGGTTTGGGCAACTTATTGATGAAGGCTATGAAATATTAAACCTTGGAATCTCGAGTGGTATTTCAAGTTCTTATCAATCAGCTTGTCAGGCTCAAAAATCATTTCCGGGGAAACCAATTGAAATTATGGATACAAAACTGGTTTCTATGGCGTTAGGTTTTCAGGTCCTGGCTGCTGC
>PHBS01000111.1 GCA_002841995.1 Chloroflexi bacterium HGW-Chloroflexi-8 | reverse complement strand
AAGAAGAGCATTGAAAACAAAACTCCACCTGGTCATGTTTCAGCGTGCAGTTGATGACCGCACAGCTTGGATGTTTCTGATAAAAATCTGCACCGCCACAGCCGGGGCATTTGGAAACACCTTCGGTCTGATAACGCGGACATAGCCCGCAATTAAGTCCACATAAAGAGAATAACGGGTATTCTCTTGAATATACTTTCATTTGCTTTCCTTTAATGTGTATGGGAAATCCAGTGAAAATCCTTGATTTTACTTCTATTACTTTACAATATTTCCTGGATTAATAACAATACTTTTTTTAAAGCCGGGACTCGTGTGCATGATTGGTCATTTCCTGCCATGCAATAAAAATATACCCCGCGGTTAGGAATACTGCGGGGTATATTCAGGACTTTATATCGTATTGGTTTTATTGTATTACATTATCCATGTGTACGTGCAGACCGTTCGGCAGATGTTTCACACAAATGAGACCATCTCCGTTCAAATCAACGGCGAGTCCTATGTGATGCATGTGATCTCCGTCACCATGATGGCCGAACTCATGGATTTCGAACCCGGGGGGACACGACCCAACTGGTGGCTGTCCGTTGGCAGCAAAAACAGTGGGCACAAAGGTCAATAACAGCATTAATGTTATCATTCCAATCATTATTGTTTTTTTCATTAAATTCCTCCAAGACTTTATGGCTTGTAGACTAATTAGACCAATATTATCATAAAATGTACAGAATGATATCCGTAGTATATCCTACCCTTTTGAACATCTTCCAAAACAGCGGAGGAATTTGAAAATTCAGCTTTAGCCATACGTTGATCCTGCCAGATTTTAGGTCAGAATCTCAAACTTGCCCAAGCCAGACTAAAAATCCAGACACATGATAATCAACCGTTGACCAGGCGTTTTCAAGACAGGCGGTATCCGGCTTTTTTTGAGGCAGGGGACTCTTGTGCCTGAAGGATATTGGAACTGGGATGAGCGCGTAAAGATAATAATTTCCTCGAACCTGGATTCTTTTTGTAAATCCAACAAATTCGAAGTACAAATCATTGATTCATAATTGGTCTTTTCTTCCAGGATCTTATTCAATTTTCTGCACACCAATCCAACCGCTCGTCGGTATTGTTGAAATAGAAAAAAAAAGAACGCCTGTCATAAAGGCGTCCTCAACTTGATTCTGGCGGGGAGGGAGGGATTCGAACCCTCGGTCGGGCTTTACACCCGACAACCACTTAGCAGGCGGCCCCATTCAACCACTCTGGCACCTCCCCGGGTGCATCAAAAACCTATTCGGTTTTCAGCGGAGAGAGAGGGATTCGAACCCACGGTGAGTTTCCCCACACATGTTTTCAAGACATGCGCCTTAAGCCACTCGGCCATCTCTCCCGGTGGGATCTGTTTCTCCCAGCGTTTCAAGATTCTATCATAAGAATGGGTGAGCGACAAGAATGAGAAAAACACCTGCCCCTAAGTCATGATGTTTGGCAGTTATTATTCCAGATAGAAACCCAACCTTTTCTATTGGTTTCAATTTCCTTGAATATTTGGATAAAATAAAATCCTATCGGAAAGGAAAAAATAATGAGTGAACTTATCCAACAAAATTGTGTTCCCGTAAGATCTTCAACGCCGGCACTGACAGAATTGGAAATCAGTGAATTGAATCAAAAGCTTTCCGGATGGAACCTTGAGAAAAAAGATTCGGAATTGCGTTTGGTAAAGGTCTTTAAGTTTACAAATTTCAATCAGGCAATTTCCTTTTCGAACCAGGTGGCCAGAATCGCGGATGAGCAAGATCACCATCCAGCTTTGTTGGTGGAATGGGGTAAGGTAACGGTGAACTGGTGGACACATGTGATTCACGGCTTACACCTGAATGATTTCATCATGGCAGCCAAAACGGATCAGTTGTTCACATCGCACACTTCCTGATTATTTTAGAAACCTGAAACCGAATTTAGTTAACCCCGCGGATGTTTTACGTATATTCTCTGGCTATCTGCCACAGATATAAAGAAGCAACGCTCCCATACGGTCTGAAAAGTGTTTTGTAGTCATTAAACCGTGCTTTTGTGAGGTTTGTTTCAGCATATAGCACCGATATTGCGCGTCGGATGGCCAGATCTCCCCAACTGAGGACATCGGGTCTTTGCAAGCAAAAGATCAGGATCATTTCTGCTGTCCAAACACCAATACCCGGCAATTTAACCAAAGCCTGGATGACGGCATCATCCGAAAGTAAATACAGTTGTTCCAATTGAATTTCTCCCTGCAGGAAAGCTGTGGCAATATTTTTGATTTGTCCGGCTTTACGCCAGGTTAGCCCACATTTTTGAATTTCTTCCTCGGTTTGAATACAGATCATCGGATGGGTAATTTCACCAAAGCGATCCTGCATACGATTCCAGACTGTGGCCGCGGCTTTATTGGAAATCTGTTGACCGACGATGCAATTGACCAAAGCCGGGAACAGATCCGGTATAATTTCGCGCTCTATTCTGCCAATCCGCTCCATTTCTTTCCCCAGCCTGGTATCCCGATTCTTTAGGTGCTGGATGGCATTTTGGTCAACATGGAAATATTGTTTTTCAGTCATACCTCTTCAGATTCTATCTGCAAAAGGGCTTTCTTGCGATCCACCCCCCAACGATAACCTGAAATGCTGCCGTCGGTGTGCACCACGCGGTGGCAGGGGATGGCCACGGCCAGGTAATTGGAAGCGCAGGCTTGTGCCACGGCTCTGGCACCTTTGGGCGAACCAATCCGTTCTGCAATTTCGGCGTAGCTGGCTGTTGTTCCTGCGGGAATGAGTCGTAATGCCTGCCAGACTCGTTGTTGGAAAGCAGTCCCCTGGATATCCAGAGGTAAATCCAATCCGATTTTTGGCGACTCAATGAAACGAATGACCATGGCAACACGATTTTCAAAATCGCTATCGCCACCAACCAATTCTGCTTTTGGAAATCGATTGTGCAAATCCTGCATCAGCTTGGCGGGTTCATCGCCCAGCATGATCGAGCACAATCCTCGTTCACTTTCTGCAACCAGAATAAGCCCCAGAGAAGATTCAGCAATGGCAAAACGGATTTTCATGTCTTTTCCTCCCGATCGGTAGGTTGAGGGGGTCATACCCAGCACCTGATCTGATTTTTCATAAAAGCGGCTGTTGGCGTTGTAACCTGCGTCATAAATCGCCTCGGTAATGGTGTTTTTTTGGATGATGTTCTCCCGCAGTCTGGCTTCCCGCCGGGTTACCGCATATTCCCTGGGTGTCAGACCGGTGGTCTTTTTAAACAAACGGTGAAAATGATATTTACTCATCCCGGCGCTGGCTGCCAGTTGATCGAGTGATGGAATTTCCTCTTCCACTTCCAGGATGCGACAAATTTTGGTGATCATGGCAATATTCTTGTTTTTCTGTTCAATTTGATCCGGTTTACACCGTTTACACGGGCGAAATCCAGCCTGTTCCGCTGCCTGAATGGTGTCAAAAAACAGGATGTTTTCAGGCTTTGGCAGTCGCGCGCTGCAGGTAGGCAGGCAATAAATACCAGTCGTTTTGACTGCGGTATAAAATTGGCCAACCCCCGCAGGATCGCGGGAGACAAATGCCTTCCAGCGTGGATCTTCAATCGTACTGATATTTGTATGAACAAAACGGTTTGTTTTTGTCATTAATTTTCCTTCTGAACAAGCTGTTGAAATCCATTATATCAAGCCGGAGGTTGGAGTCACTCCGATCCTTGCTGTGGAATTTTTTTTATTGTGACCCAAAAAAGTTGTCTCTTTGAAATAGAAAGCAATACGAATTTCAGTTTAAGGGGTTATAAACTTAAAACCTGTTTTTGGTCCCTGTTTTTATGGGACCCGTCTTAAGAATGATCACGGTCAATGACCGTTTTTTAGTGGAATTGTTTATTCAAAGAGGAGAATTTCAATGAAATTCCTTGAAGATATTAAGTTAATCCAGGGTGGAATGGGTGTTTATGTTTCCAATTGGCGTTTGGCAAAAGCTGTCTCATGTGAAAAGCCGGGAATTACTGTGGGCACAGTCTCCGGCACGGGTCTGGATGTAGTTTACACACGAATATTACAACTCGGTGACCCGGGCGGGCATATTCGGAGGGCTTTAACTGCCTTGGATCACCAATTCAGTACACAAATCGGCCAGCGAATTATCGATCGTTATTTTATCGAAAACGGCAAGAAACCGGATGAACGCTATAAATATCCGCCCAAGCAGGTCGTGCACAATCTGAAAGGTAACAAGATCATACCCAAACCCGAGAGTTCGCAGGGGCCAGTGGAACTGACGATGGAAGACGAGGTCATTGAACTCTTGATTGCTACCTGTTTTGCAGAAGTATGGCTGGCCAAAGAAGGTCACTCGGGTCGGATTTTTATTAATTTTATGCATAAAATTGAGCTGCCTTTAATCTATTGTATGTATGGAGCCATGCTGGCAGGGGTGGACGGAATGATCGTTGGGGCGGGAAACCCGGAAGGTTTGCCTAGAATTTGCTCCTTGCTTGCAACACATCAAACGGTGACACACCCGCTCGTCGTTTTATACCGCGAAAGTGGAGAGGATTTTCAACTGGTTTTTGAACCTAAAAATTTCGCAGACGGGGTATTTACACACAAACCATTAAAACGTCCGGCTTTTTTGGCCATTGTTTCATCTGAGAATCTGGCAACTTCCCTGGCACAAAGTTTAAGTGAAAAACCGGATGGTTTGGTAATTGAGCATCATACGGCCGGCGGTCATAATGCCAGTCCGCAAGGACCATTGATTCTGGATGATCGCGGTCAGCCTGTTTATGGTGAGGAAGATGAACCGGATTTTGAGATCATCCGCCAAACAGGGTTACCTTTCTGGTTGGCGGGGGGTTACAGCACCCGCGAGAAAATTCAATTGGCATTGAGCCTGGGCGCAAATGGCGTGCAGGTCGGATCCATATTCGCGTTATCGCAGGAATCCGGCTTGAAACCCGCTTATAAAACGGCAATCCTTAATAAATTAAAAGAAGGTGTCGATGATTCTGAACTGGTTCAAACCAAGCTTTTCTCACCAACAGGCTATCCATTTAAGGTCGCAAAACTGGAAGGTACACTATCAGAGGAAAGTGTCTATCAGAACAGGCAACGCGTATGCGATCTCGGGTTGTTGCAGCAACGTGCCCTGGGAAAGACGAAAGAAGATGGATCCCGTCTGATGACTCAACGGTGCGTAGCTGAACCGATCGATCATTTTACCAACAAACGCGGATTGGAACGGAATACCAAAGATCGGCGCTGCCTGTGTAACGGTTTACTAGCGGCGGTTGGTTTGGCTCAGATTGTTGATCAGCAGGGAACTGCCGTGGAAGAGCCAGCGATCATCACCCTGGGAAATAATCTGGGCAGCGTTCGCAGGCTCTCCAGCAATGGTCAAACCATCTATTGGGTAAAAGATGTTGTGACGGACCTGCTGGGTTGAGTTATTAAGCCGGCTCCCATTTCAATCGCCAGGTAGCGATCAGAAAAAAGACCAAAGCCATGCCTAAAAGAATTCCAGCCTGTGGAAGAATATTGACCAGGGTGGCATTCTGGTTGATCAATTTATAGTAGCCCCACAAAGCCTGGCCTTGTGGAATGAACCGCGATAGTGTGGCAATGGCATTCTCCTGCAAAAAAAGCGGCGTCAGACCAAATTGGATACAACCGCCCAGACCAGCCAGTACAAAAGCCAGCAAGGTACTGATCGAATCAGCCTGCTTTCCACTTTTTGCCAGGGAAGCGACCATTAACCCCAGGGATGTAACGACCATACTTAAACAGACCGTGATCAGAATCAAACCCAGTGGGTTGGATCCAAGATCCATACTGAAGAAGCCGGCTGCGATTCCAAACAAGAGACCAACCTGCACAAGGATGAGGGTTGCGAATGCCAGCATTTTTCCGGCAATGATCGCAGCGCGCGGAATCGGACCGGCCAGTAAGCGCCGGAAGGTGCCGTCATCCCGCTCCCGGAAGATCGATTCCCCGACGGAACCGACCAGGAAGAACGAGAACATAACCGTAAAGCCGGGCATCAGAAGATTAAAGAAGTTGATTGGCATTTTTGGATCGCGGGCACTGCTGACAAGATTGACAGTAATAAGAGGATCTGCCAATTGGGTTTGTAATTGAGTCATGACAACACCCATGGTTTGTGCTTCGGTTGCGACTTCCATCTCCGATGTCATGTTGTCGCTCATTCCACTGTTTTTCATCACAGACTGGATTCCATAACGGATTTCACCTTCCACAATGACCGGAGCCAGAGCAGAATCCAGAATTCCTTTAAGGATAACGCCATAGTCTTTTTTCTGTGGGTCAACGATCATGTTGATTTCAGATCCGGAATAATCCTCGATCTGCCTCGAAAACTCATTGGGGATCATCAGCGCAACACTCTGATCACCGCTCAGAACCGCCTGGTTAGCCAATTCTTTTGCATTCGTTTCGGTGATTTCGGTTATTTTTAATTCTTCTATCTGTTTTAAAATATCGACAACACGCTGACCAAATGTTCCGGAATCCTCGTTAACAATTAAGATCGGAATCACCAATCCGCTTCCTGCATTTTCATTGTAACTTCCGCTGTAAGCCGAGCTCAACAAAAGTCCAAAAAGCAGTGGCATGGCAATGATAACTGCCAGAAGACCGCGATCGCGGATGAGAATCTGGAAATCTTTCCAGGCAATGTTGAGTATGTGTTTAAAAATGTTCATTTTTTCTCTTCCTTTAGTCAAAATCAAAACGCCACAAGCCGATAGCAAAGAAAAGAACGCTAAAACCGAGCAAAACACCCAGCGCTGGTAAAACGGTGTTAAAACCTGCGCCCAGAGTTAAAACATCTTTATAGGCACCAACCGCATAACTATGGGGAATAAATTTGGAAATCGTATTCAACATGGGACTACTCATGACATCCAATGGCACCATGGTTCCGCCCAAAAAACCCATCAACCACAAGAATAAAGCACTGACTCCCCCTATTTGCGCTTCGGTTTTAGCAATGGCTGCAATCAGAATACCGAGACTGGTTGAGCATAAAGCCAGCATGATGGAAATAGCCGCCAGGGTCAATGGACTTTGACCGAGGGAAAGACGGTCCATTCCCAACCAGGACAACAATACGGTACTGGTGAAGAATATGACCAGAATCTGAAAAATAACCACCAGAAAATTTGGAAGGAGTTTTCCACCCAATAGTTGCAATTTGCTGAGCGGAGCGGCCATCAAGCGCCGAAAGCTGCCGTTCTTTTTCTCATCATATATAGACCTGGCGGTGGCTTGCGAAACCAGAAAGGCGAATAACACCGTAAACCCGGGAACGCTAAACTGTACCATGCTGAAGTCTTCTTCACTGGTTTTGGAAGTTTGTGGAACCTCAACCTTTACATCCACCAGCGGGCGTTCCTTGGATGAGATGAATTGTGATTTTGCCTGGGCAGTCAACATTTCGGGATCATAGAGTCGGTTTTCAGATGGTAGTGCGGACTGCATAGCTGCGAATTGTTCCAGGCTTTGTAAAATACTGCGTTCGAGCAGCATATCATTAACAACGCCATAGGTTGACATACGAAGCGTCTGAACTGACATAGAGAAGGTATCCAGTGCAGTGAGCGTCACCTCCACTTTTTTGCCAACCGCAATGTTTTGGCTGAAGTTTTCGGGGATCGTCAAATACTGGGTAATGCGGGTATCCCGGAAATCGGACTGAGTCTTCTCCAATGTAGAAGGAATGACTTGGATTGTACCGGTTGCTTCCAAACCTTTTAAGAGTTGTTCTGCTTGTTCTCCACCCGAGTCCAGATTTACAACGACCAGAGAAATTTTATTTGTGTCACTGGTTGAACCGATGGATGCAGAAAAAAGTGTGGTGAACAGGAGAATAAAAACCAGGGGTAAGACGATCAGATAAATCAGGTAACCCGGTTCTTTGAAAAATATTTTGAGGTCTTTCCAGGCAATACTTAAGATTTTCATGGTTTACTCCCTCAGTTGCTTGCCGGTCAGATGCAGGAAGACACTTTCCAGGTTGTTTTCGAGGATATCCAGAGAGAGTAAGGCAATGTTTTGATCTTCAAGGTAATTAATGACATGGATTAATGCTTGTTGACTATTCTGAGTCTCAATTTTGATCACAGCCGGTAATGTATGTAACAAATCTGGGGTTTGAACTTCCGGATTGGGTTGGGCGACGGATTGAAGCAAGCTTGCGTTTTTTACAGACGGCAACTGACTGAGGGCTGCCAAAAGATGATCATCTGCATGACGTACGCCAATCCGCAGAACACCACCGCCCAACATTGCCACCAGGTTCTTAATGGTGTCCAGTGCAATGAGCTTACCCTGGTCAATGATGGCAACACGGTTACAGAGCAATTCCACTTCTTCCATGTAATGACTGGTGTAGATGATCGTCATACCGCGTTCGCGATTCAAGCGCTGCACACTCTCGAAAATGTGATTTCGGCTTTGCGGGTCCACGCCTACCGTTGGCTCATCCAGGAAGAGCAAACGGGGTTGGTGCACCAGACCGGCCGCGATATTGACACGTCGCTTCATACCTCCCGAATATTTTTCGATCGTCTGATCCGCCCGCTCTGTCAGGGAGACCACGCGCAGTACATCTTCAACATTTTCTTTAAGCTTTTTTCCGCTTAAACCATAAACCCGCCCAAAGAACTGCAGGTTTGCGCGTGCACTCAGAGTGGGATAGAGCGCCAGATCTTGTGGAACAAGACCGTTCATCTGTTTGACCAACAAAGGTTCTTTGAGGATATCATGACCGTCGATTCGGGCTGTACCGGAGGTGGGCGGGAAGAGACCCGTGATCATGGAAATCGTGGTTGTTTTACCTGCACCGTTGGGTCCGAGCAATCCAAAAACTTCACCTTCTTCAACATCAAAACTAACACCTTTGACCGCTTCAAATTCGCCATATTTCTTAACCATATTTTCAACTTCTAAAATGTGGGGCATTTTCTTTTCTCCTTTGATTAATCTATTACGTTTTTACAATAGCAAAATGAAAGGCTTGTTACAATATGAAAATGGATAGAACTATTGCGAAAAAATGGGGTGTAAGAAGTAATAGTTGGAAGCCATTAAAAGTAAAGGACGGGCTGAATTCAGCGCATGATTTTTTTTGTTTGAAAATGAACCGCACCTCTTTCTGTTGGTTGTGTCAATTTATGTGATGCAGTTCAGAATTGTAGCTATTTAATCTGAATGGCTAAAGGATTATAGGTAATTATAAGGATTAATTTCTGATTTCATCCAGGAGCTGTAAAACGCATAGCCAGGCTGCCTCAAAATTTAGCCCTTTGTTAATAACTAAATAATTAAGCCGACGTTCCCAATCTTTCTCAAATTCAAAACGTCGTTGTTCCAATATTTTTGCATCAATCCCTTGTAATCTTAATCCTTTTACCTTGAATTTATCTGGCAAGATTTGCCTTACCGCTTCCAAATCAAAGCCAAATGAAACGATGTTGTAAATGTCGTATAAATCTCTCGAAACTGCAAATCTGCGCTGTCCGCCTATTGCGCGGATTTTTTCGGCAATGACTTCCTCCAGGTAATAACACGGTAATACATTGTTGGTAAAATTTGCTTGATCTGAATATTGGTGAATGATTTGTTTCTCCTTGATTGGAAGAAAAATGGTTTCTGCTCTTGTGATATCCAACTTTACCGTTCTCGGCGATCCTCCCCACCGAAGTGGTCCACGATAATAAATTCGAGCTTGAAAAGACTCACTACCATATTCATCTTCAACCACATCCAGGCGAATCGGTTGAATGTGGAAATCAGGTCCATCCTGGTCACTTATCCAATTAACACTTTTCGTAAACCATTCTTCCACCCTGGAGAGTGAAAGATACTTCGTAGCTGTAAAATCAAGATCTTCTGAAAACCGGTAATCAGGAAAGTAGCATTTTCGTAAACATGTGCCACCTTTAAATATCAAACCTTCCAAGGTTTCACTTGTTTTTCTCATACCCAGTAAGAACCACCCGAGGCTGTAATCCAGGTCGATCACCATTGGATCAACGTTTGTCGCAGCTGCGAAACGACGAACTTCAGCTTCACTTATCATCTATCACTCCAATTATTGCTCATGGAATTCTACAGGAACATTTATCTGAAGTTGCCAACGGGTAAAAACTGGACCTGATCGTCCTGAACCGGGTTCTAATTGGCTAATTCCTTTAGAGATCATCGTTTGCCAGTGGTTTATTGTCGAAACGCGATCTGGAATTGGCAATGAGAGCGTTTCTACTAAATACCCAAGTCGTTTCGCCACCACACCTCCACCCCATTGAACCAAATAACGGTTGAGTTTTTCCCAATCAATGAAATTTACAGATGACTTCAGTGCTTGAGCTAATTGAAAAATCCCCCCACTTAATTCCGGCCGACTTGCAGCATCGATGATTGTTTTTTCGCGATCAGTAACCGTGATCGGAATATCTTCAATTTTCCGGGTACTAATTCCAAAAAAATAACGTTCCGCAATATTGATAAATTGGAATTCGACTCCCTGGATCGTAAGGGATCTCTTCCTTTTCGTTGTCTGGATAAATTGAATTCGAGGGATTTGTTCAGTCATATTCCAAAACCGCAAGGCAGACCAATACGCCACTGCCCCAGGTGAAATCAGACTGGATGCCAATATGATTGCATTCTCTGACCAGAGCCGTTCAGGACCAGCCTCTAATGGAATGATCATGTATAATCCGCGTTCCAGACGCTGGAGCCATCCTTTTCGGACGAGACGACCGAGGGTGTTCGTTGCAGCTACCTTTGAAAACCAATAATCAGCTGCCTGTTGGTAAGTGAACACCCGCTTTCCAGATGCAGAAAACGTTGTAAGAAATTCAGTTTCTTGTTTACTGAGAGACATGATATTTTGTGTATCTCAACCTTCAGTATTTGATGTTTTGGTTACATGAAATATTATACATCAACTATCAATAATGCAATACTAGGAAATTCTGATAAGTACTAAAAAGTAACATTTGATTGCAATGGGTACGCTGAAATAATCTTATAGCGTAATGAAAGCAGCTACCGCTTTGACAAGCACTCTCGGCTGGGTGTTCAAAAAAGGATAGCTTGGCAAGTTGATTATTCAGTAGAAAGCAACCGGATTGAAGTTTTTCTACAAAAAAACAGGCATGGAAAAACTCCATGCCTGCGTGCTCTCAGGTTGTTTTCTTTTACTTTACAACAAAGCTGAGGGTTTTGGCCGGGATAAAAATTACCTTAACAACCGTACCATCATTCAGGTGTTTTCTAATTCCCTCAATTTCGCGGGCCAGGGTTTCTGCATCTGCCTGGGTTGCTTCTCTGGCGATCGTGATGGTCCCACGCAATTTTCCATTGACCTGAACCGGAATTTCTACTGTGTCTTCTTTAATCAAAGCCGGGTCTACCTTTGGCCAAAGGCTGGCATGCACACTGCCTTCACCACCCAGTTTTTTCCAGGCTTCTTCCGCAAAAAAAGGTGCCAATGGGGCAATCGCCTGTATCAGCATGCGTAAATCGGATGGATGCACCGATCCGCCCAATTCATTGATGCTGTTGAGGGCTTCCATTAATTTTGCCACAGCGGTATTGAATTTGAAGTTGGGAAGATCATTTCCAACCTTATTGACGGTTTTGTGAATTACAGCTTTTACTTCCAGTGAAGTTGGTTGTTTGGTTCCAGCCTGAGTGTCCACAAGGCGTTCAAAACGTTCCATAAAGCGTTTGACACCCAGCAGGGCACGTTCATTCCAGGCCATGGTCGCATCAAAAGGACCCATGAACATAATATAACAACGGGTCACATCGGTGCCGTAATTCTTAATGATATCGTCCGGAACGATGACATTGCCTCGGCTCTTGCTCATGCGTTGATTGTCCGGTCCTAAAATGACACCATGACTCATGCGGCGGTAATAAGGTTCCGGAATGTCTGCCGGTACCACACCCAGATCATACAAGAATTGATAAATGAAGCGTGAGTACAGGAGATGCAAGGTGTTATGTTCATCGCCGCCGATATACACATCCACAGGCATCCAGTATTTCAATTTTTCAGGATCAGCCAGGGCGTGATCGTTAAAGGGATCCGTGAATCGCAGGAAATACCAATCCGAACCTGCCCAGTTTGGCATGGTATCGGTTTCACGTCTTGCTGGTTCGCCACACTTTGGGCAGGTTGTATTCACCCATTCGGTGATATTTGCCAGTGGAGATTCACCCGTGTCGGTTGGTTCATAAAGTTCTACATCCGGTAATTTAACCGGTAATTGATCCATGGGGACGGGCTGCCAGCCATCGCGTTCACAATAGATCATCGGGATTGGTTCACCCCAATAATGCTGGCGACTAAAAATCCAATCACGTAGATGGTAGGAAACCGTCGCATCGCCAAGTCCTATGTCTTTTACCCATTGGATGGCTGCCGCAAAAGCGTCTTTAACCGGCAACCCGGTGATGGGACCGGAATTGATCATGACTCCATCATTTTCCACATAAGCAGCCTGGCTGTAATCCCAATCATTGGTAGGCTGGATGATCGGACGTATTTCCAGTCCAAACTTAGTGGCAAAGTCCCAGTCTCTGGTATCATGCCCGGGAACTGACATAATTGCACCAGTTCCGTAGGTGATTAAGACATAATCCGAGATCCAGACAGGTATTGGCTCACCAGTAGCCGGATTTATGGCGTCCAGTCCGCTATAAACACCGGTCTTTTCGATGGATAATTCCATGCGTTCCATATCCGATTTTAAGCGGCTGGTTTCTACATATTCTTTTACACCCGGCTGTTGCATGCAATAGGCCTGAACCAAAGGATGCTCCGGTGCAATCACCATAAAAGTAGCGCCCCATAGAGTATCCGGTCGGGTGGTGAATACTTCCAGTTCCTCTTGCAGCCCATCCAGTTTAAACCGGACCCGTGCACCTTCGCTGCGACCAATCCAATTGATTTGTGCAGCTTTGACCTTTTCGATAAAGTTGGTTTTTCTAT
>PHBS01000110.1:13362-18320 GCA_002841995.1 Chloroflexi bacterium HGW-Chloroflexi-8 | reverse complement strand
GACCAGTAATATTCGACCAGATGAACCTTCATTTTCTGCTAATTTTATTGCCAGACCCGCAGCCAGATTGACCGAGGTAGTCGTTTTTCCGACTCCTCCCTTTTCATTTGCGATCGTGATTGTTACTGCCATTTTCCCTCTTTTTAGACGGATTATCCTTATTTTATATTAATTTTATGATTTTTTGATTTATTTCGTTTAAAACCCTTGATTTTTTCCAATATTAGCATATATTTAACTTGGTTTCAATATAATTAGCTTAAAAAATGATAAATCAGTAATAATTACGATAATTATGTTGTATTTAAGGAAAGTTAATGCAATAATATACGCAGATTACCGTGGAGGAAGAGATGATGTTCAATTCGTTGAACGATGAAGAGTGGCGAGTCGCACGTTTAGAAAGATTAGGGCTCAAGGAAGATCCTTTCAAGCTTTCCGCAGATCCAAGATATTTATACCTGGGTCCGGAGCATTTAGCTGTGTACCGCCAGGCGCAGGGGGTTGTATCAAGACGCAGGGGGTTGGCTTTATTTTCCGGGGATATGGGAATGGGTAAAAGTTCATTGGCTCGACGCATTTATGATTTATATGCAGCAGAGAATACTGTCATTATAAGCTATATTCACACTGCTTCATTCAAATCTGCCATGGATGCAGCCCGCCAAATCTCGACTGCTTTTGGCTTACCAGCTCAAAGAAGTTTTCAACGTCAGATGGACACCCTCGAGCGATTAATGGCTGAGGAATACACACGCGGCCGTAATCTGGTGATTATTTTGGATGATGCTCAAATGATGGAATCGGAAGCACTGGAAGTGCTTCACCGAATGTATAACTTTGACTATGATTCGAAGGTTGTGCAAATTCTCGCCTTTGGTCAGCGTGAGATGAATACATTATTTGAGACGAATAAAGCTGTAAATGCTCGTGTTTTTGTCCGTTTGGCTTTACCTCCTTTGACGCTATCCAGTTCACTTCAGATGGTTCTATTTCGCCTGAATGTCGCCGGCCGAAATGAACCTTTTATTGATGATGATGCCTTTGAATTACTATATGAACATTCTCAAGGGGTCCCGCGTGAAATCATCCGTTTGTGCGCATTATCGACCGACTTGGTCGTGCAAACTGAAGTATCCACCATTACATTAGAAATTGTAAGACAGGTAGTATCTTATGAAGCATGATTCACATTCAGTTACAAGCAATGCCTGGGTTCAACTTTATCAGGCCAGGCGAATCACATCCGACCCTCAATCCCGGCCACCCGGGCGTCCTTCATCGTTAGTACCTCGACACAAGGTTGGTCTGACTCTCTCGAAAGGCGAAATTGCTGAATTGAACAAATGGGAAGCGAGGTTTAGTAAGCTGTTAAACCGAAAAGTTTCTTTAGGTGAGACAGTCGGCATTTTGTCGCGTTTATGCAGCGCCAGAATGCAATTGGTACCCGGTGAAAAAGCTCGTAATCTTGATGAGCTCGTTGCAATGATTATTGGTACAGAATAATATTATTTCTTCCAATATATACTATGATTATTGGTAGAAATAATTGACTATCCGAAATTTTGATGAAGAATTAGACGCATTTTATGAAAGAATTACTGCAGGCAGGCGAAATGGGAACGTTTGTTGAAACCCCGGATTATGTTCAAGCTTGGCAAATGATTCTTGGCCAACTCAAAGTTGAAATGTCCAGAACTGACTTTGAGACCTGGGTCAAGTCTTTGATTCCACTGGGGTTTAATGACGATTCTCAATCTGTGTTTCGCTTAGGTGCAACAAATTCTTATGGCCGTGATTGGGTGGAAGCGCGCCTGAGTAGCACGATTGGCAATATGTTATCCGGTCTTTTCAAAAAAGCGATCCAATTGGAAATTGTAGTGACGAATGGCTTTTTTCAAAAAGAATCCGTGATTAACAATCAAATGGAAATGGTCATCAATTCTACTAAAACCAAGAGTACCGGTGAACGTAAAAAGTTGACCTACACGAATGATCTTGATAGATCTGAACCTTCTCGTGAACCGACTAACAATAACAAACGAAAGATACTGCTTGAACGTGCCTATGGGAGCGAAAGGGCAAGTATTATTCAACCAGAACGTGGAATATTAATTACGAATTATTTCATGGATCATTGGACACCGATTATTGGACATTCCGCAAAAGATGTCATTTTGGCTGCCAGAAGAATGTGTTATTGGAACGTGGGTACAGGTGAAAAACGAAATACTGTTGAAACGGATATGTCCATTCTGGCAAACAAAGCATTTTTAAGTATCCGAACCGTAAAAAGTGTGCTTAAGAATGAAATCATCAGAAAGTATTTTTTACGTTATAAAGTAAGAAGGGTCATGACTCCAAATGGTGTCAGAACTGCCGGAATCATATTACAGGTTCGAATGGATGAACCTTTAACGCCTGAAGATCAAAAACGTATTGGCATATTAACGGATGATGCCTGGTATAGTCCAGGATTCGCGGATGATAACGACGATGAAGAATCCAGCAATGAAGAATTGAGTTCTGAAGATCAGGAACTCATCGAGAAATTAATTTAATAAAGCGATATTTCGAGCTTCTTCATCGCTAATCTGGATTAATTTGCGTATGACTGCATTTTCCCGACGATACAGCCGTTCGACTGATGAACAGACTTCCAGGGCAGTGGGGGATGAAATAATCGGAAATTTTTCATGGGCAGGTATTTGAAGTAAAGAAGCAGCCAGAAACAAGAAAGAAATAGGCTCCTCTGGCATTTCAATTAAGCTCAAATCCAAATTGTTTTCATTTAATTTATCTACCGTGTGCAGGTAATAATGTACGTGATTTCGTAAGGGTCGGATACGTCTCAAAACATCCAGAGGTCGTTTATAACTCAGTGGAAAATCAGAAATGCTGGCGGAAAGATAAGGTTCATCATTATGAATTTCATTAATCTGAAATCGTTTCTCCCCAATGACAGTGATATTTAATTTGCCTCCATCTAACTGCTCTACTTCGATAATCCGTGCAAATGTCCCAATCATATATGGCTCAGCAAGAGGACCCAAAGATTCGACACCCCTTCGAATTAGAACAACGCCAAAAACCGGATCTTTAGCCAAAACATCATTTACCATCTTCGTGTATCGTTTTTCGAAGATATGAAGTTGTAATGGCATTCCGGGAAATAATATTGTATTCAAAGGGAAAATTGGGATGCGCTCCATCATGTTAATAACAATTCTAATTTATCTGAGGTCCTTTGCCATAGATTTTATAATGTTTAGAAATTCTAACAAACAATCAAGTTAAAAACCTATAAAAGTTGTGTGAATTGTTAGACCACAACAAAAAGGTAAAAAGTATTTTCGAATACGCAATTTATCTGGCTTCTTTCTATATGTGAAGTATTTCAGGAACTATTAATTCCTTTTTATAATCCCATTGCGTTGATACAAATCTATTTTTAATTCCAGAGAATTCAAAATATGATTCAATTGACTTTTATTAATCAGGATCTGATTTTATAGACACAACTTCAATGGGCGTTAAATGCTTTGATGATGTACAATTTATAGGTTACGAGAAACAAGTTGGACAATCCAATTTTCTTTTTACCAGTGAGAACGAACCCGTCAAATAAGAGGTAATTCGGAGAAATAAATGGACGTTTCGATTGTGATCCCTGTTTATAATGAAGAAGAGACTATTCCACACCTTTATCAGGCTATCAAAGAGGCAATGACTGATTTTCCCCGTAGCTGGGAAGTACTACTGGTGGATGATGGCAGTAAAGACTGTAGTTTTTGTGCACTGGAGCGAATCTTCGAACAGGATCCGGACCATTTTCGAATCTTGGGATTACGACGAAATTTTGGTCAAACAGCGGCAATTGCGGCAGGAATCGACCATGCCTCAGGTGAGATCATTGTCTTAATGGATGCAGACTTGCAAAACGATCCAACAGATATTCCTCTGTTAATTTCCAAGATAGATGAAGGCTTTGACGTTGTCAGCGGATGGCGAGTACACCGCAAGGATACATTTATTACTCGAACGTTGCCATCTTTAATTGCAAATAAGTTGATTTCCTGGGTTACTGGTGTTCATTTGCATGATTATGGCTGTACATTGAAAGCATACCGTCGTGAAGTGATTACCGGTTTCAAATTGTACGGAGAAATGCATCGTTTTATCCCGGTTTATGCTGATGCTGTCGGAGCAAAATTAATTGAGGTAAAGGTCCAGCATCATCCACGTAAATATGGAAAAGCAAAATATGGCCTGGAACGCACACTGAAAGTACTTCTCGATTTGTTCACGGTTAAGTTCTTAAGTTCTTATGCCAATAAACCAATTTACCTGTTTGGTGGGACAGGACTGATTTTAATGATTTCATCTGCGATTGTATTGTTTTTTCTATTTTTCAGACGTATTTTCTTTTTGATATCTGTCTTAGACTCACCCTTGTTTATGCTCAGTTCGATGTTTTTTATTCTTGGTTTCCAATCGATATTGATGGGTCTCATTGCTGAATTATTGGTACGCACCTATCATGAAGCCCAAAATAAACCAACATATACAATCCGAAAACGAATTGGAGTCTCAGATCCCAATTTAAACTCCGATTTTTAGAAGTGGATTTTGCGAAGATTGATGGTCACAAGTGAATCTCCACCGGTTGCTGTGGGCTGTGGAAGAGTATTTCAGGAACATAATCTGAGATTTCGTAAAGCTTTGAAAAAAAAGCAATCTTTTTTGGACTTCTTTTTTCGAATCGGCGAACGGATAACTTAAGACGAATTGGATATAACAAAAAAATCGTAAGGATTTGTGTTTATTAAATGAGCTATTTTGCTATATTGACCCAAAATGGCAGGAATTGGCTATAATCTATTTAGTTCGTTGAACCAACAAACTAAATAACAAATAAGGAGACTATGAACCCAATCGCTAATCAATTGATGGTTCGA
>PHBS01000110.1:0-13356 GCA_002841995.1 Chloroflexi bacterium HGW-Chloroflexi-8 | reverse complement strand
CAGCTACTGTGCTGGAGACTCTTCGCAATATGGCTCCAATTTCCCGGGCTGATTTATCCACAAACATCGGTTTGAACCGCAGTACAATTTCCAGCATCATTCAACAATTGATGGATCTCCATTTTGTCCAGGAAACTAGATTGCAAGAGGATCGTATCGGTAGGCCGGCAATGCCATTGGAGCTTAACCCACACGCTGGTTTTGCGATCGGTTTGGAGATCAACGTTGACTACGTAACTTCAATCATGTTCGATTTTTGTGGAAATTCACATCGAAAATTACATCAGGCAACGAATGGAAGGATGAACCAGCATGAGGTTTTAATGATTGCCATTCAAATGACCTCGGAATTATGTGAATTTGGACGGGATAGGGGCTATCCATTATTTGGGATCGGAATCGGTTTGCCTGGATTGGTGGATCCTTATCAGGGGAAACTGGTTTTTGCTCAGAATATTGGATGGCGTAACCTGGAAATCGGCAAGATTTTCTTCACCCAATTTAATGTCCCCATTTTGGTTGAGAATGAAGCAAATTGTTGCGCTCTGGCTGAATTCCGATATGGAACAGCCAAAGAACTATCAGATTTCATTTATCTGAGTAGTAATGCTGGTGTGGGTGCAGGCATATTGATCAATGGAGAATTATTCCGTGGTAGCGAAGGTTTTGCTGGAGAAATTGGGCACATGGTGATAAATGAGGAAGGAAACCTGTGCTCCTGCGGCCGGAAAGGTTGTTGGGAAACCTATGTCGCGCCACAAGAAGTGGTTAAGGGAGTCCAGCAGGAATTATCCAAAGGAGTGGAATCGCGGTTAAATGAAATTGCTGGTGATAACAGGGAATCCTTGACTTTTCAGCAGGTTGTCGATGCTGCTCATGAAGGAGACACGATTGCACAAAAAGCCATTCTGGATCTTGGCTCTCATTTGGGTACTGGTATTCTTAATCTTGTCCATATCTTCAACCCCGCACAAATTGTCTTAGGAGGTGCATTCGGAGAATCCAACAATCTTTTGATTCCACAAATAAAGACACTCATGGAAGAATTGGTCCGGGTCAGGCCAGCAAGAACGGTGTCAATTGTTCCATCCAGTTTAGGATTGGACGCCTGTATGATGGGGGCGGCTACTTTAGTGATTGATCAGGTTGTTCGTGATCCACTTAATTGGCTCCATTAGCCACGTCTGAAAAATGCATGACACCGTTGTCAATCGTATAGCCGAACTATTATCGCCTTGTAATCTCTATTTATTTTCCCTCACCTGGATCCTACAATCTTTGACTTCCCAGATCTGACTGGCGAATCGCTCAATAAAATATCGGTCATGAACTACAGCCAGGATTGTCCCTTCAAAATGAGAAAGGGCTTGTTCAAAATTGGACCGGGAGGGGATATCCAAATGATTTATGGGTTCGTCAAGGATGAGAAAATTACAACCGGATGCTACCAGATGAGCCAAGGAAAGTCGTGCACGTTCTCCATAAGACAAATTCTCCAGCTTTACGAAAACGTCATCTCCGCGAAATAAAAACTTGGAAAGAAAACTGCGAATCTCGGTCTCATTTAAATTAGAAATTCTGGTTATGCTTTCAAGCGCATTCATCTGTCCATCCCATTCGCTTTGTTCCTGGCTCATCGTTCCAACCTGTACCTTGCTACCCAATCGGAATGATCCATGAAGAGGAGGGATTTCGCCATTAATTGTTTTTAGAAGAGTTGTTTTTCCACAACCGTTTGGACCGATAAAAGCAACCCGTTGTCCATATTGCAGTACCAGATTTAGATCTTGCAAAAGGATCAGTCCAGGATATCCAATCACGAATTCTTCCAGGATCAGGACATCCCTTCCACTGGTTTGAGCTTCGCCAAAATTGATGTGTAACTGCCAGGTGCGTGTAGGTTTATCAATCTTATCTTCAGTAAGCAATTTTTCCATACGTTTTTCGATGTTTTTAGCTTTTTGTATCACCTCTTTGCTTCGATTGGCAAAGAATCCGATACTAAACCCATCCGTATTTTGTGGATCAGTCTTACCACCTTTATGGTATTTGGCTTTAGAGCGCATCTCTGTTGCCGCATTCCGTAAACGTTGAATTTCATCTTGTTGGTCCTTATAAGCCTGCCAGTGTTTTTCCTGCTCGCTGCTTATTTGTTGAATATAGTCGCTGTAAGTTCCTTTATATGCCTTAATCTGGTGAGTATGCTCATTTAACTCCAGAATTCCATTGACGGTATGATCCAGAAATGTGCGGTCATGGCTGACCATCAGGATTCCTCCCTGAAATCTTTTGATCCAGTTTTCCAGCCAGGTGAGCATTTCAATGTCCAGGTGATTGGTTGGCTCATCCAGAAACAAGATTTGTGGATCGTTCAACAAAACACCAGCCAGCATGAGTCGCGTCTTTTGACCACCGCTCATATGGCTGATCGGAGTATCCATCTCGAGATGGTCCAATCCGAGGCCGGCTAGAGTGCTTTCAAGACGATTTTGCGATTGACCATTTGTTTCCAATTCTGCAAGGATATGATCGAAGCGTGTTTGAAGATCCGGTTGATCAGGATGTTCCACCATCATTTTTGCCAGCTCGCTTAGTTCATTGGCCAAATGATTAAAGTTTCCGCTTCTTTTATCCAGATAGGAATGGATGGTGTCTCCGGTCTGAAATTCAAAACCCTGTTCCAGATAACCCACACGGAGATTGGATGGTGTGAAAGAAAACGTGCCAGAGTCGGCATGCTCGTTGTCGGTTAATATCCTCAGCAATGTACTTTTACCACTGCCATTGATCCCAACCAATCCCCAGCGCTCATTGGCAAGAATAGAAAAAGTAATATTTTTTAAGACGGGAGTCAACCCGAATGATTTATTGATTTGATTTACAGATAGCATGTAGTCCTCCAAAGAGGATGATCCCTTGTTATAAACAAGGTTAATTCGATTCGCAGTATTTGTGCTTATTATTTCTACATTGTCTATCTGTCAGTCATTTTATTTTTCAACCCCGAACTTAAGTATGATCGAATTGTATTCGTATATTTTCCTTAAGCATATCGGAAAAAAGAATAAATTTCAATCTGGTCATCCGGATAGGTAACTACTTTTTCACAGGCACTAATGCATTCTAAATCTCATTTGAAAAAGTATTTTTACTGGTTGAATTTGATAATTTTTTAGAAGATTGATAGGGAGTAAAGCGAATCTTTTTCGTTTGAAAAATAGGAAGAATTAGATCGGTTATTCATATGCGGGTATGTACAGTCGTTATTTCTTCCAATCGCCAAAAGCCTTTTGAACAGCCTCAGTATTGGCTTTGATGAGATAAATATCCAGTGTGTTAAGTTGCTCAATTTTTTTAACGGAATCCATATCAAAAAACACTAAATCCGGACCTCGTTCTTTAATTACGGATTGAATTGTCTGATCTGTATTATTTGTGACCACCACATAGGCATTTTCAAATGGTTTAACGCGAGAAAAATAACCCCGTCCTAACCCATATTTTTCAAAATAAAACCACATTCGAGCATCATTGTTCGCTGTGATCACCACGATATCGTCCTCATTCAACTGATCCTTAATAAATAATGTCGCCTTTTCCACATCACCGCTTGCATTTTGTGAAGAAGGAATCAATCTAACGGTAAAGATCAGACCGTTTAGTAGAAATATAAACCCAAGGCAAAACGTCAGGATCGAAGAGAACTTCAGCTTACCTGATTCTGGTTTGTCATGAAATATTGATTTGATGGTTACGAACCAACCCGCAGAACTCCAGATGCATAGCAATGGGATATAAAAAATCCAGGTCCGATAATAAACATTGGGTCTTTGGATTGCGATCAAAATTCCAATCACAATAATGCTGGTTATTTGTAATGGTATTCTGTTTTTTCCAATTTTTTGAAATTGAAGGAATGATAGCAATACGCCGATTAGTAGAAGCAAGCCGATGAACGGAATTACACCCTGGTTTAGCATATTCCTGGTATCTGTCAGACGTGATTGTAAAGTTGGCCAAAAAATAGCTTGCGACAAGGCTTGTGTGTAATCGTTAGCCAGCACACTTTTGATTCCCCAATTTTTAAAGATAGGGATGTAAAGTGCAAATCCAAGTACTAATGTAAAGATGCCTGAAAAGAATAGATATCCAAGAAACTCTGCTTTGTGATATTCAATGTTGTAATCCGAAATCAACCAGGATAAACCCAGCCAAACAAAAAAGACGATTAAAGGGTATGCCATCGTAGGAAGCGTATAGAAACCAAGTGCTCCAAAAAAGCCAACCAAAAACCACGCAGCGGAATTTCTGTGATTTTTTGCATATGTTCCACAGATGAATAAAAGCAATGTCAAAAACGCCATCAAAGAGTATCCACGGGCATTCACGGAATAATTGATTAATTCCGGAAATACTGCGATCATCACTGCGGTCAGGGCTGCAGTTTTTCGTCCATACCATGCTTTTGCCAGTACAAATCCGGCCGGGATCAACAAGACACCGGAAATCAAAGCTGGCAAGCGAACTGCCCATTCCTGGGCACCGAAGAGGCGGTAAGCAATATGAACTAAAAAAGTATGAAAAACATGGTTGTTTGGAAAATGATAATCTGATAACCCCTTATACAAAGGTTCGAATGCAAAAATGACTGAGGTATACGATTCATCGTGGCCCATGGGTTGGTGAATTAAAAATAGACGCAAAATAAGACCTACCAATGTAATTAAACCCAATCCGATCATTATCTTACGGTCAAAAAAGTGAGAAAAATCAAAAATAAGACGATACCAGCTATTCTTAAATAACTTGATTAAGCCTATTGAAAATTTGAACCCTTTCGATATGACCTTTAACGTTGCCTCAAATCTTAAGAATGCAATTACCAAGAATGAAGACACGAATGTGAAAGTAATAAGCAAAGGAATCTTTATTCGAGTAAATATTTCCAAAGAAAATTGTTCGACATTACCGTCTTTAGCGAAGTGATTAGCAATTAAGGATGCTTTTTCGTAGGGAAGCAGAAAAAAGACCAGTCCCGCGGATCCGAAAAACAAAAGAAAAAGAATTCCAAATCGTAAAGCAAATTGAAGGAATCGATTATTATTTTGGTTTTGATCTTCAACTTTTATCTGCATCTTGCCCAATTTTGCGCTTTCGAAAATATTCTGGTGTCGGTAAATTCAAATCCGCGAAGCCGACGTTAAAATTATTGCATTTGGAGAAATTGAGATTCAACATTTCCAAAAATCGTTAATCTTTAATTAATATGGCTAATTATTAATCTGAAAATTGGCACTCAAAACTGGATTTGTTTTATTCAATTATGATAGGGATTGTGATACTTTTTTCTTTTTCAGTGTATCTTTTATGGCAAATGGAGCATAGAACAACAGAATAAAAATAGCTGCCAGTAATTCAATTACCAGAATATAGATTGGCCAGGGGGGTAACATATCCAGCAAACTTGCAGTTTCTGGTTTATGGGCAATAAATAAATAGTTGCTTTTTATCAAAATATTTAAAACAAAAACGGCTGCCAAATAGATATTCCCGTAAATTGCCACACGTTTAACAGATTGCCAGGTAGGACGAAAGCCCTCCACGATTGTCATATACAATGCTGCGAGGATAATGCAGCCATGCGAGACAAAGACTTGGAAGTAACGGTAATGCGGAAAAGCGTATTGACCCAGATCCGGTGTCAGAATTGCCTGCAGCGCACCTGCGATTCCGATCAAATAGGCAAATTCATAAATGGTCCGGTTTTTACTGACCAGCATGTAGGCACTCAGCCATACCAGAGCACTGCACAGATGGAAAGGAAGCATCGTCTGAATGGTCCATTGCCCGGTAAAAAGATTCCATAATTGCCAGGTTGTTTCGTTGATGACCAGGATAATTGCCAAAGTCCAGCGCAAACGATGGCGCGATTGTGGTCCGGCTTTTCTTTGAAAGCTGATGATAATTACGCCTGCGACGATAATGCAAAGGATCGCGATCCAGTGCTGAGGCGAAAACAAAATAAACGGACCGCCACTGAAGTCTTTCGCAAAGAAAGTATTCATTTTTCTCCTGACCAATTAAGGGGATGAGCTTATTTTAGGATTTCTGATCAAAAAGTCAATATTTTTATTTTAACGAATCGTCGCTATACTGATAAAAAACATGACAATCCACGTAGAAAAGTCAAATCCGGGGACATCCTCCAGATGTCTGATCTGGTTGGTCATTTTTGGTTTAATTTGTTTCCAAACGACTTCTTTGGTGTGGGCGAATACGCCAACGCCAAACGATGAGGATGGGAAATCCGAAAATTCTCAGCAGCTGAATGCTCCACCATTGCAACCTGATGAACTCCATTATGGTCCTTTTCGTAATAGAGTGAATGGAGATGAATTTTATGTCTACATTCCATTGCTATTTTCCCAATTGGAGGAGATCAGCCCATTTCTTGATCTGTGGAGCCGGGAAACAGTTGATGGCTTTTTCACGGAGAATTATCTGAATGCACCAATGCCAGCTATCGGGTGGAATGGAAATTTAATGGATTGTATTGCCGGGACATTAACAGCGGAATATCAAGCAGCTGTCTTACAAAGAATCAACTTTTACCGTCGCATGGCAGGCGTACCGGATCAGATTATTTTTAATACCTCTTATAATGAAAAAGCACAGGCAGCAGCATTAATCATGGCGAGAAATAATAAATTGACTCATTATCCACCAGATACTTGGTTGTGTTATTCAGTTCTTGGATATTCGGGAGCCAGTAGTTCAAACCTGGCTTTAGGTGTCTATGGTTGGTCTGCAATTAATTTGTATATAAAAGATCCGGGTGGTAATAATGGTGCTGTTGGTCACCGGCGCTGGGTTTTATATCCACAAACTCAGCAAATGGGATTAGGTGATATTCCTCCGGCAAGTGGTTATAGCCCCGCTAATTCATTGGTAGTCTTTGATGATCATATGTGGGACGCCCGTCCTGAGACTCGAGACAATTTTGTAGCCTGGCCGCCATCCGGATATGTTCCTTATCAGATCGTTTTTCCGCGCTGGTCGTTTTCCTATCCTGGTGCAAGTTTTTCGAGTGCATCCGTCACAATGACAATCAATGAGAATTCAGTACCTCTGGTAACTGAATCCATCACGAATGGATATGGAGAGAACACCCTGGTTTGGCTTCCGTATGGATTAAACAGCTGGGATGTGTGGATAAAACCCTCAAAAGACATGCGATACACGATTTCAGTCCTAAATGTTTACATCCAGGGAGAGTGGAGAAATTTCAGTTATGATGTGATTGTTTTTGATCCGACCACATAACAGATTTCTAACTTAGAAAGCACCAGGAGGTTTACCATGTCAATTCCCGCCATGCGTCGAAATGCTCGCCAACTATCCAGTGACCAAACCATCGAAATCCTTGAACAAGGCACCTTTGGTGTGCTTTCTACTGTGGATATGGAAGGACAACCTTATGGTGTTCCTTTGAATTATGTCTTCCACCAGGGCGTAATTTACTTCCACTGTGCCAAAGATGGTTACAAGCTGATGAATCTCAGCCAAAATTCAAGGGTATCTTTTTGTGTTGTTGTGCAATCAACACTTCTTCCGGAACAGTTCAGCACAGATTACGTTAGCGCTATCGTATTTGGTACGGCCAGGCAAATCAAAGGGCAGGAAAAGGTAGATGCTTTAAGGCTTTTAATTCGACATCTCGCGCCGAATCAAATTGATCAAGGGGAGGATACCATCAGCACCCAGGCCGAACATACTGCGGTAGTGAAGATCGTGATCGATCATCTCAGCGGTAAATCCAGGAAGCAAGAGAAATAGATTAAGCTCTTAATTTGAAGTCAAACGATTTTTCTGGAAAAGGATGCTTCTTTAAAGCGCGTTTTCCAATTTTACGTGAAATTCTTGCTTTTAGTCAAAAATTATTTACTTAAAACTCCTTTCAACATTCCTATTTTCCAACTTTATTCCGCTATTGCTGCACGCATCCATGTTAGAATCGACTTACAATCAATCAACTGGAGGCTCTTCCATGAATTACGCCGAAAAAATCGCCAGTATTTATACCCTGAGACCCCATCAGGTCCAGGCTACAATCGAATTATTGGATGAGGGAAATACCATCCCTTTTATTGCACGTTATCGAAAAGAACGTACCGACAGCCTGGATGAAGAACAGCTTCGCCAGGTTCAGAGTGGTCTGGAACGATTACGCACAACAGACGAACGCCGGGCAACTATCCTCAAATCGATTGAAGAGCAAGGCAAGTTGACTGAAGAGCTGCAAGTCAAAATTATGACTGCAGAGACTCTGACTCAACTGGAAGATCTCTACCTGCCTTATAAGCCCAAACGCCGCACACGAGCTATGATCGCCCGATCGCGAGGACTGGAAGGTCTGGCAGAATGGATTTTCAAACAGCTTCCAACCCGAACGCCCCTGGATGAAATCGCCAGACCCTTCATTAATGAAGAAGTCCCTACTGTAGAAGATGCCTGGCAAGGAGCACGTGACATTGTAGCAGAACAAATCAGTGATCACCCGGAAGTCCGGGCAACGATTCGCGAAAAAGCCATGCAGTGGGGCACTTTAAAATCGGATAAAATTCCGGATGCACAGGATGAGAAACGCGTTTTCGAAAGTTATTATGCCTTCGAATTACGGGTGGACCGCATTCGTCCGCACCAGGTTCTGGCTATCAATCGTGGAGAAACAGAAAAAGTGCTGCGAGTAGGAGTCCAGGTTCAGCAGCGTGATTGGGAGAATGCCATCTATCAATATTTTCTACCTAATCCAAAATCTGCCCTGGTCGATCAGATGCGTGAGGCAATTCAGGATTGTGCCGATCGTCTCTTGTTACCAGCCATTGAGCGGGATGTGCGCCGGGCACTTACTGAAGCAGCAGAATTACATGCAATCCTTGTCTTTGCAACCAATCTAAAAGGTTTACTTAACCAGCCACCTTTGGTTGGTTACACCGTTCTGGCGATTGATCCAGGTTTTCGTACCGGATCGAAGGTTGCTGTTATGGATCCGACTGGGAAGATATTGGATACTGTCACCATTTACCCGCACGCTCCCCAGAATAAAAAGGAAGAATCCCTGGCTATTCTCAGGAAACTGATCGAAAAACACCATGTCAACCTGATTTCGATTGGAAATGGTACTGCTTCCCGTGAAACCGAACAGTTGGCAGCTGAGCTAACTCGTAATCTTGACACAGTCCGCTATTTAATCACCAATGAAGCCGGTGCTTCGGTCTATTCTGCCAGCCCGTTAGCCAGAGCTGAGATGCCGGATCTGGATGTTTCGATGCGCGGAGCAGTCTCAATTGGTCGTCGTGTCCAGGATCCGTTGGCAGAGCTGGTCAAGATTGATCCCCGTTCAATTGGGGTCGGACTGTATCAGCATGACGTGGATCAAAATGAGCTTTCCAGGACATTGAGTGGGGTGGTTGAAGATGTGGTCAACCGTGTGGGTGTGGATGTCAATACCGCGTCTCCAGCCCTGTTGACGTATATTTCTGGTATCGGTCAAAAATTGGCTGAGCGGATTGTGTCTTATCGCGATGAGAGCGGTGTTTTTGAAAACCGTGAGCAGCTTAAAAAGGTCTCCGGTTTGGGACCGAAAGCATTTGAGCAGTCAGCCGGATTTTTGCGTATCCGCGATGGAAAAGATCCGCTCGATTCTTCTGCCATCCATCCTGAAAGCTACCCGGTAGCCAGGAAGATTTTGTCCAGGGCAGGCATATCTTTTCGAAACACCTTGGATGAACGCAAGATCGCATTAGATAAATTGAAGCACCAGCAACCGCTTCCGGAATTGGCTGGAGAACTGGGCTGTGGGTTACCAACACTTGAGGATATCTTTGAGCAGCTTATTCGCCCTGGTCGTGACCCACGCGAAGATTTACCCATCCCGATATTGCGCAGTGATGTGCTCTCAATGGATGATTTGCAGGTTGGTATGCGCATGAAAGGCACCGTCCGCAATGTTGTTGATTTTGGCGCGTTCATCGATATCGGAGTAAAGCAGGATGGTTTGATGCATCGCTCTCAGATTCCACGTGGAGAAACGCTTCAAGTCGGGCAGGTGATCATGGTTGCTATCCAAAATGTTGAAAAGGAACGAGGACGTATTTCGCTCTCCTGGCCAGTGGAAAAGGTGAATTAGCGCTTCCCTTCGAAAGTAACCTCGGGGTACTTCGTAAGCTCAACGCTTGCGGAGCATTATGCCCTATAAGGTATTCCGAGGAACGAGCAGTAGGCTCATTATTACTACCGCAAACAACACCAAACAACACAGATGTGTTTTATATCAATGGAAAATTTTTATTGTGTTGTAGGTTGGTGTTAGCGTATACGAACACCTGTCGGTTATGGGAAGAAATATGTCACAATAGATCGATCGGAAACGGACAGACAAAGCGTAACCCAACATTATTAATTCGTGTTGGGTCTATTGCTCTGTAATGCCAGACGGATTTCCTTGCAAATAATCGTTTGCGATGGGCTTGGCTTCTTGCTTTCGCCGCAAATGACACCAACCTACAGCGAAAGCGTAACCCAACAATTCTTTGTACATGCTGGGTCTTTTGCTTCTGGAATCTGGGTGAAAATCCGAGCGAACTTTCGCTTGGGTTGGGGAGGGCAACTTGAATGTACTGCAATCTCCTAAAGGAGCACAAGTGGACACCAACCGAACTGTGATCCTATATAAAAATCTCCCTGATTTTGCACAAAAGCCATAGCTTCTCCCCTCCTTTATGTCTCCCCTCCTTTATTGACGGTTTACCCTGTAAAGCATATACTTACCCGCATGCATGCCCTGGCTGAATTTCGCATCGATGAACATTACCCTACCAATCGAAAAGGACCTATTCGCTGGATTGTCTCTCATGCGATCCGTCAATGGCCAATCCTCATCATTGCATTAATCGGAGCTTTCGGGAATGCTGCATTAATGGCTGTTGTACCGGTTCTGACCGGTGATGCCTTTAACCTGGTTCTGTCTGGCAACCCGGATCTGAAAAAGCTCTTAAATTTATCACTTTTGATGGCTGGATCTCAATTGGTTCGAGGTGTTCTTCAATTTGGACGGAATTACGGTTTTGAGTTTGTTGCTCAGCGTCTGGAACGAGAAGTTCGCCACGAACTTTACACTAGCCTGCTCGGCAAGAGTATGACCTTCCACAACTTGCAACCGGTTGGCGATACCATGGCTCGCGCTACCAACGATGTACGCGAGGTGAACTACATTTTTAGCCCGGGTATTAATATGGTGGTCGGATCTATCAATTTTCTGATCATGCCTTTAATCCTGGCACCACGTTACCATCCATCCTTAATCATTACGCCAATTGTTTTTATTATTCTTTATTTTCTGGCTCTCTGGCAGTATTTGCACTCACTCAACCCGATTACAACAGAAGTTCGAAATTCTTTCGGTGTCCTCAATACACGTCTGGCTGAAGCCTTGGATGGAATCGAAGTGGTCAAAGGTAGTGCCCAGGAAGAAGCGGAAGTGGCCCGTTTTTCAAAAAATATTGATCGATATCGGGATGCTTCCATTCGCCAGGGGGATGTTGAAGCTCGCTTTTTACCCTTGCTCTTGCTAGGAATTACAAATGCCGGCGGACTTTTGCATGCACTGCTGCTTTATCGCCAGGGAATCATTTCAGTTGGGTCAGTGGTTTCTTTTTTCGGTCTTTTGCTGATGTTGGACTTTCCAACATTCGCCTCAATTTTTGCTTATTCTCGAATCTCTTTGGGAATTGCTAGCGGACGTAGAATTTTGGAGCTGATTAACCGTGAGACCGATCTGGATCAAAATGCAGGTGGTTATGCCAAATCCATGCGGGGCGAAGTTGAATTCCGTGATGTCAGTTTTCATTATCAGGACGATGAACCTGCCCTGAACAATATTTCTTTCACCGTGAAACCTGGCCAAACAGTTGCCATCGTCGGGCAAACAGGCTCTGGAAAAACCAGCCTGGTTCGATTGATTAATCGTACCTATGATGTTCGATCCGGTCAGGTTTTGGTCGATGGGGTGGATGTGCGTGAATGGGATTTAAACGACTTGCGCCGGCAGATTTCGATTATCGAACAGGACATCTTCCTTTTCTCTCAGTCTATTAGTCAGAACATTGCTTTTGGGAAACCCGATGCAACTCAGGAAGAAATTGAGCGGGCTGCAAGAAATGCGCAGGCGGATGAATTTATCCGGACCTTTGCGGAAGGATATCAGACTGTAATTGGTGAAAGAGGCGTGACACTTTCGGGTGGTCAGCGCCAAAGAATTGCTTTGGCACGCGCCTTCCTTACAGATCCGCATATTCTGATTCTGGATGATTCAACCAGCGCAATCGATAGTGCAACAGAAGATTTAATTCAAAGGGCAATTTCTGCGGCTGCGAAAGGACGTACGACTTTTATCATTACTCACCGTCTCTCGCAAATTCGCTGGGCAGATTTGATTTTAGTGACCCGCAATGGAGAATTGTCTGCTGTGGGTACCCATGATGAATTGATGAAAACCTCCGAAGCTTACCGGAGGATATTTAGTGAATAAAGAAAGTGAATTAATTCTGGCAGACGAGTAATCATCTGGCATGTTGGATAAAATATGGGATTCTTTTCAGGACTGGATGCAGAAAAATACGACCGCCAATACTCAGACCGCAAACTCTTTGCGCGCATCCTGACCTACTTTCGACCCTACACCAAAAAATTGGTTGTTGTAACAATTACCATGTTGATGGTTTCCGGTGCAAGTGCTTTACAGCCTGTAGTTGTGTCCCGGGGACTGGATTCGATTGGAACTCAGCCCACACTCTCAAAAGTACTTTGGATTGGTGGCCTTGTTTTATTGATTGGTGTGCTGAGCTGGTCAATGAATATGGTTCGGCGCAGGTTTACGGCACGAATTATCGCCAATGTATTCAAAACTTTGGCCACCGATGCTTTTTCTGCTGCCACAAGCCACGATCTGTCCTTTTATGATGAATTTTCTTCCGGAAAAATTGCATCGCGTATTACGTCTGATACTCAGGAATTTGGAAATCTGGTTAATCTGGTGGGAGAGTTAATTTCACAGGTTGTAGAATCAGGAATTTTACTGGTCATTTTATTAACGATCAATTGGAAACTGACATTAATTGCAATCCTCTTGATGCCGATTGTGTTTGGCATGGCGATTGGATACCGGAAGCTGGCACGCAATGTCACTCGCAAAGGATTCCGGGCGATGGCGAACGTTAATTCAACCATCAAAGAAACTATCTCTGGCATTGCTGTAGCGAAGAACTACAGACAGGAGGCCAGTATTTTTAACAGTTT
>PHBS01000109.1 GCA_002841995.1 Chloroflexi bacterium HGW-Chloroflexi-8 | reverse complement strand
GTGACAAAAACTTCACCATGCTGGTAAGGACTCATCGTACCAGGATCGACATTAATATAAGGGTCCAATTTCTGGACAGCTACTCGAAAACCACGCTCTTTTAAAATTCTTCCGATAGCGGCAGCAGTAACACCCTTTCCTACTGAACTGACAACTCCCCCGGTAAAGAAAAAGTATTTTGTTGACATATTATTTCTCCTCTGGCAAAATTTAAAAAGGAGGGTCGTTTAATCGACACCTCAGGTGGTTTTTTGTTCTGTATAAAAAGTCCCTCAAATTAATACTACACATAATTATTGGTATTAAATTAGTTTATCATGATTCTATTAAAGATAAAAAAAGCCCCACTTATAGTGAGGCTTGATTGTAAATCTACATACAGTTAGGAATTACATTCGAAAAGACAAGAAAAATACTCAAATCATTTAAAAGATTAGGATGTTTTTTGGTCAAGTGTTCGTGCAAGAATCTCATCTTGAGTAGCAGATATTTGTTTGGCTGCTTTCTTTTTTGATTCCTGTTTCTTGACGTTCGCCTTTTCCATTGCAACACGCAATGCTATTTCCATCGCAGTTGGTTCGACTTCAGTTTCTTCATTTTTGATTTCAAGATTTAAACTCTCAAAATCAGAGTCACCTTTGTTTCGTGATTTCTTTTCTTTCTTTCGGCGAACTGGTTTTTCTCTTTTTGGACCTAATCCATCTTCGTTCATTTTGAATTCAGTTGGAGCTTGAATTTCTTCTTTAACCGGTTCAGGCTGAAGAGCTTTCATTGAAAGTTTAATTTGCTTTTTCTTGCGGTTGAAATCAATAATTTGTGCTTCAATTTCATCGCCCTCTTTTAAAACATCGGAAGGTGTTTTAACATAACCATGGGCCATTTCACTTATATGAATTAAGCCTGGTCTCTCAGCGCCAATTTCTACAAAAGCGCCGAATGTTTCTAATCTCACCACTGAACCCTTTACTGTTAAACCGGTTTTGATTTCTCGCCATTCGAGTCCCAACGGTTTAACCATTGTGACTTCAATACGTTCATCTCGAACCCGTTTTACCCAGACTTCAATTTCCTGTCCAATTGAAAGGACTTCCCCAACATTGTGAATTGGTTCTTCAGAAGTAGAAATCATTTGAGACACATGTAGCATCGCCGGTTTTTCCGCACCAATATCGATTGCAGCACCAGCTAAGGTGGTTTTAATTACCTTTCCGGTATATTTTTCTTTCTGCTTTACGTTTAAAATTTGGATGCGGGCATTTTCCGCCGTTGTATTCTGTTCCATAAACACTCTCCCAAGATATTTTCCCAGCGGGGATTGATTATAATACCCGCTGGAAGAACTGTCAATCACCATTAAAAGTTATATACGACAGTTCAATATTCTTATTTCGAATTTCCTTTCAATAAATCTATTGCTTTTTCTAATTGCGTATCTTCGCCTTTTTGTATATTTTCTTCAGTTAACTCAACAACATAATTAGGGGTTAAGCCAATGGAATTAATTTGTCTCTCGTTTGGTGTTAACCATCTAGCCACTGTAACACGAATTGCACCCTCATCGTTTAGCAGGGTAATCCAATTCTGAACAGATCCTTTTCCATAGCTCTGAGTCCCTACTAGAACTCCTCTTTCATAATCCTGAATCGCACCTGCTGTAATTTCAGATGCAGATGCTGAACCGCCATTTATTAATACCGCCAGCGGTATTTTTGTTCCGATTCCAAAAGGTTTAGCATCATAAGTGATTCTATCGCCGTTTCCATATTCTTGAACCATGATCGGGCTCTGGTCGACGAATTCGGATGTAACTTGAATTGCTGAATCCAAATAACCACCACCATTGTTTCTCAAATCCAACACCAAACCAATTGGGTCATTCTTTAATAATTCTTTTAATTGACTCCGTAGCTCATCATGGGTATTCTCACCAAAATTTGCAAGTTGAATATAGGCGATGTTGTCATCGAGCATCTTACTTGTTACGGATGGAACTTCAATTTTTTGACGGGTGATTTCAACATCAAACGTTTCTTGACTGCTAGGACGAAAGATAGTTAAGACTACATTAGTTCCAGCAGGTCCAATTATTTTTCGAAGCACCAGATCACCCGTAATACCTGTCATATCTTCTCCATCAACAGCAATGACTTGATCATCAGTTTTCAAACCTTTGATTTCAGCGGGAGAACCTGGCATTGGGCTAATGATCGTTAAGAACTCACCTGAAACATCAACCCAGGCTCCAATTCCTTCATATTCACCTTCCAAAGGAGCGCTTTGTTGGCGATACATTTCAGGATCCATATAAGAAGTATGTGGGTCATTCAGTGATTCCAGCATTCCTGCAATAGCACCACGCATTAATAATGTTTTGTCGACAGGTTGTTCAACATAATGAGCGTCGACATAATCCCAAGCTTCCCAAAAGGGTTTAAAAAGTTCATCCAAATTCGTGATTTGAACTGGTTGTGTGGAGTCGATTACTGGAGTAGGGGTGGATAAAAGTTGGATTCCCCCATTTATTCCAGGAAAAATCTGACCTACTAAGATTCCGCCAATAAAAGAGCTTGCAACTATTGCGAAAAATGCGATCGACAATAAAACATATTTCCAGGTATTATTTCGCATTTTTTTCTCCTGAATTTTGATTGGATTGTATTTGTTCAATTTCTTTAAATTTTTCTGTTAATTTTGAAAGCTCTTCCAATTTTTTATTTTCATGTTGAAAAGGGTCTTTGAAAACATCTTGTAGAATTACCATTCTGCTATTTGAGTTTTTGCTACGTGAATTCGAGAACAACCAGATGTTTGAAATGATGACAAAGACAACAAATATGATAATGATTAACCAACCTGTACTGCTTATCGCTGGCATTATTCCTCTTTTGAATATATATTATGAATTGCTTTCCCAATCTCTTCAATTCTTTGTATTTGATAATGGTGTAGATTTTCCCGATCAGGTTGATGGTTTACCCATATTGTACGCATTCCAATGGATTGTGCAGTCGAAATATTTCTCATATTATCATCCACGATCAGACATTCGGTAGGGTCAGATATTCTTAATTTTTCGAATGCTAATTCAAAAGCCCCAAGCATTGGTTTGCAAAATGGTTGCATGTCTAATACATCAATAATTTCGTCAAAATACTCAGAAATATCTAATGCCTCAAGTACGCGGTTTGTATGCCATCGATCTGAATTTGTAAAAATAATCTTCCTGGTTGGGATTGCTGCTAAAACGCTTTTAAGTTCCAGGTTTGGCTGAATGAACTCGTTAACTGGGATATTGTGGACAAACTTTAGATACTTTACTGGATCGATGTTAAATTCGGTCTGCAATCCCCGTAAAGTCGTCCCATATTGGTGAAAAAAAGATTGTTGGGCTGTTCGGGCATCTGCCTGTGAATAGTCAAGATTAATGACCATAAATTCGTTGATTTTTTCTCTAATCATTGACCAAATCCCATTGGAAGGAGGATATAGAGTATCGTCCAGGTCAAATAGTATTGTCGATAGTTTCATTCGACTATTTTACTCGAATCCACATTTTAATTGGTATTGCTGTAAAATATCTAAAAAACTATGGAAGCAACAAAAAGAAAAATTGATGTTCTAAAAGAAGAAGTCGCTTCACAAATTGCTGCTGGCGAGGTTATTGAACGTCCTTCTTCAGTCGTCAAGGAGTTGGCTGAAAACTCGATTGACGCAGGTGCGACTGAAATTAATATTCTTATATCTGAAGCGGGGAAAAAACTTATTGAGATCGCTGATAATGGGTCAGGAATTCCTTTTGAGGAAATTCGTTTAGCAGTCACCAGGCATGCAACTTCAAAAATAGTGTCCTCTGAAGAGCTTTTTTCAATCAAGACACTTGGTTTTCGAGGGGAAGCATTAGCTTCCATTGCCTCAGTTTCTCAATTTGAGATCGTTACCAGAGAAAAGAATGATGAACTAGGTGGAAAACTTGTTATCGAAGGTGGAAGGGAAGTCACTCAAGAAAAAATAGGTGTTCCTGTTGGGACTCGAATTCGTGTAAAGAATCTATTTTTTAATGTTCCTGCCCGACTTAAATTTCTCAAATCAGATTCAAATGAAAAACAGAAAATTAGTGCCTTGGTGATGCGTTATTCACTGGCATATCCGTTTATACGTTTTAAATTAATTATTGATGACCGTGAAATATTTCACTCAAATGGCAATGGCGACAGGCGAGAAATTTTAATACAATTTTACGGATTGGAAACAGCTAGAAAAATGCTGGAAGTCCGAATGGAAGAAGATGGGTATCTTCTTTCTGGTTTTATAAGCCCAATTGCAATAACAAAATCAAATAGAAGAGATATTACTTTCTTTATTAATGGACGCTGGGTCCAGGATATTTCTTTATCCTCAGCATTAATAAAGGCCTATCAGACCATGATAATGGTCGGTAGATATCCGATTGCTAATATTTTTCTGGATATTCCTGCACAACAAGTTGATGTAAATGTTCATCCAACAAAGGCAGAAGTTCGTTTTCAACGGCCAGATTATTTATTTAGTTTGGTACAAAGGGCAACTAGAAGGGCATTGTTAGCATATAATCCGGTGCCTGAGCTAACTCCAAAATCCTGGTCAAATGATTTGGATCATAACTCTCAGGCAGAAATCAGTTGGACACCAGTTGCTTTTATTGATCAAGCTACATATGAAGATGGGGAAGAAACTCCGAATCCCGAATCTGATAATTCTCAATCTACACAGGGAAAGTCTCAAAATCAATCATATACAAACCCGCTTCTAAAACTCGTTGGACAAATAGGTGCCATGTACATCGTCGCGGAAGGACCAGACGGTCTGTATTTAATTGATCAGCATGCGGCGCATGAAAGAATTCTATTTGAAAAATTAATGAAGCAATTTTCACATTCAATCCCCTCACAATCGTTACTATCACCTGAAGTAATCACATTACCCCCAAACCAGGCCATTTTGTTACTTGAAAGAATGAAAGTATTAAATAGCTTGGGATTTGATGTAAATGAATTCGGTTCCAACTCGTTTCAAATCCGGTCAATTCCCTCTATGTTGCTGGGTCTGAATCCGGAGTCAGCAATTCGAGTGGTCGTGGATGATTTCGAGGATGATGAGACTCCTTTACAAAATAAAATTGAACAAATTATTGCAGCCAGAGTTTGTAAAAGAGCAGCTGTAAAAGCTGGTCAAATCTTAACAAAAGTGGAACAGGAAATACTCTTGAGAGACCTGGAGAGTTGTGATTCGCCAAGAACCTGTCCTCATGGTCGTCCGACAATGATTCATTTGTCAGTTGAATTGCTTGAAAAGCAATTCGGGAGAAAAGGAAGTCTGTAAAGCAAACAATCATAGAAATATCCACAATCGATGAAAGAAATTCGAATCAATAAAATATATGAAATTTTATTGGATCAAAAGACTATACTAGCAAATGACTTTGTAAATAATCCCAGGCTTCAATTACGTCAATGTTGATTATAATTTCTGCCTCAGAATCTAAGGGGGTCTTAGAAAGCGTATTGATGATCAATTTCGCATGATTTGAAATGGCTAATTCTGGTAAAAGATTTGCCGGATAAACTTCCAGTGAAGAACCAATTGTCAAAACCAGATCAGTCATAGAACATTGCGTGTACGCCTGTTCCCAAGCCAGTTCAGGGAGTAATTCTTCAAATAAAATGACCCCAGGTTTTAAATATGAATGACAATGCGGACATTTTGGAATTATTGAATCTTGCAGAAAAGCCTGGATAATCGCTGATTTATAATTTGTTTTAAAAGAGCATCGAAGGCAAGAAAAATATTCTATTGAGCCATGAACTTCAATAACTTTCTTAGAACCTGCTCGTTGATGAAGCATGTCGATATTTTGAGTTATAACTGCTTTAATTTTGCTCGATTCTTCCAATTTTGCCAAAGTATAATGTGCAATATTCGGTTTTGCATCGAAAATAGATTTTGCTAAGGGATGAAACCAATCAAAAAAAGCGAATGGGTTAGTTAGGAAAGTCGTCAATGAGGCAACTTCCATTGGATCATTTTTAGTCCATAGACCTGTATTTTGTGATCTAAAATCTGGAATTCCAGAAGGAGTCGAAATACCTGCTCCTGAAAAAACAATGACATGCCGACAGTTATTAATTAACTGGATGATTTCATTTAATCTATCAATGTTTTCCGGATTCATTTTTCATTTTTTCAGTAATGTGTTCAGCAAATCTTATGTATTGTTGAGTAACCAGGCTTTCTGCATGCATTTTGATCAACGGTTGAAAATGGATAACAGCCTGGTACGCCAATTCAGGTGCAGGTGGAATGACGATAGTTGGGGAATATCCCAATTTTTCTTGAATTTGTGTAATGGATAATTGAATATCTGCTCGAATTCGATTGTTTACAAGAATATCAAGTTGTTTACTTTTGGTAAATCCTTTTTGTTCAAATTCATCCAACAAGAATTTAGTTCTTCCAATTGGGGTTGGATGAGCTTCTGTCACAATTACAATTTCATCACAAAGTTCAATAATTTTTTCAATTATTTCAGGTTCTCCCGATCCTAAGTCCAGTATTAAAATTCGAGAGAGTTCAGCTAAGATTTGAATTAATTCTTTAATTTGATTAATTGCTGAACTCAGGTTTTGGCTGGAAAAAGTCGGTGATGCAAGAAGTAAATTTATTCCTGAAGTAGTTTTAACCAAATTTTGCTTCACAAGATTTTGATCGATGTCATCAGCTTTTCTTTGGATTATTTTGTTCAAAGATTGGTTATCAGCCAATCCTAATTCTAAGCCCCATGTACCTTTATTTGGAATTATCTCAGCGCAAATAATTTCGGATCTTGTTTTATCAAATAAGGCTGTGCCTAAATTCAATGCAACGGTAGAGACTCCCATACCACCTTTTCCAGAAATGACACCAATTACATAGCCCTTTTCAGGATTTGATAATTGACCTGTATCTCTTTTCCGTCGAGAAAGTAATGCTTTTATATGAGCCACTAATTCAACTGGGTGAACAGGTTTGATAAGATAATCATCAGCTCCTGCTTCAAACCCGGCTACCTTATCATCAACCTGGCTTTTTGCAGTAAACATTAATATTGGTGTATTAACTAAATCCGGATCGCTACGCATTTGTTTAGTGACGCTGAAACCATCCATATCCGGCATCATAACATCTAATACGATTAAATTTGGGCGTTCTTTTTTTGCGAGATGGATACCAGATTCACCATTATTTGCAGAAATGATCTCATAACCCTGTCGCTGTAACATAAGTCCAACCAAACGCAATGTTTCCAAATCATCATCGATTATGAGAATTTTATCTTTCATGGTTTTTCCCTCAAAAAATTTTAAATTGGTATTTCTTAATTATTATTATAGGGATTATTTTAATTATTACCTAATTTAGGTCTGACAAAAAAAACAATTTTTCCACATGCTATAATCATGTCGAATGGAAAAACGTATTCGTAAGATCCTTGATGAAGATTGCGGAATTCAGCAAGAAGACACAATTATCATTGGTGTCTCTGGTGGGGCTGATAGTGTCTTTCTGTTGTCGATTATGCATAATCTTGGTTTTCGTGTTGTAGTTGCTCACTTCGATCATCAATTAAGAGATTCTGCCAAAACCGATTCGAAATTTGTAGAAGACCTGACAAAAAACTTTGGCTTACAATTTGAACTCGGAACAGCCGATGTAAAAAGGTTTGCTATTCAAGAACAAAAGACGATTGAAGAAGCAGCTAGAATTCAAAGGTATAAATTCTTAATCCAAACCGCTGAAAAATACAATTCGAAATTTGTAATGGTGGCTCATAATGCTGATGATCAAGTAGAGACTGTTTTGATGCATTTTTTTAGGGGAAGTGGGTTAAATGGTCTTATCGGAATGCGACCCAAAACAATTATTAAAGAATTCCACCCAAGTATCTTTATCATTAGGCCAATATTGTCGATTTGGCGAGATGAAATTTTGGATTACTTACGATTAAATAACATCGAATTCTGTTTTGATGAGACAAATCTGGATTCGAAATTCGCTCGTAATAAGATCAGAAATGATTTGCTACCAATTCTGACCGAAATGTTTCCTAATATAAAAAGTAAAGTTTGGAATACATCAAATATTTTAATTGGGGATCAGGATGTCATTCAGTCGCAAGTTGATAAAAAATGGGAAAGCCTGGTTGATGATTCAAAAACTGATATTCTCAGAATAAATCGTGCTGATTTTTTATCGTTAAGCTTAGGAATTCAACGCCATTTGCTGAGAAGAGCAGTTTTTCACATTCTCCCTTCCGCTCGAGATATTTCTTATGAAAGTATTTCCAGGGGAATATTTGGAATCAAAAATCTTCAAACAGGTATGATTGAGCTCGAAAAAAATCTCTGTATCGAATTGGCTGGTGAAAGTTTTTATATTTTTATTAAATGTAAATCCTGGGTAGATCTATATTTTCCTCAAGTAAATATAGAAGAAAATATTGAAGTTGATGGATGTGGAATTTATGAGTTTGGCCCTGGTTGGTTTTTAAAATTGACTAGTCACACTCATTTCGACCTTCCCCATGAAAAGAAAAATATTGATTCAAATATGATTGAATTTGATCACGGTATTATTGACAAATTTCCTTTTTTTGTCAGTAAAAAACAGAATGGAGATCGATTTACACCATTTGGCTTTGGAAAAGGTTCAATCAAATTGAGTGACTTTTTTATAAATGAAAAAATTCCAAGATCTGCTCGTAAAAATTGGCCGGTGTTGAGAGACAAGAACGGGAAAATTCTGTGGGTCATCGGAATTAGACCAAACGATGAATTTAAAAAAACCTCAGATACTAAGAAAGTATTGAGGTTGGAAGTTATAAAAAATAAGTCTTATTCTTGAAGTGATAAGCGGTTTAATTTCGCGCCAATTTCACGCCACTGGATTTTAGAAATTCCAAGTTTTTGGCGAATAAGATCATGATCTTCTGAATTCTTAAAATCTGAAAGTGCACAGGTCCAACGGCACATATCAAAAGATAGATGTTTTTTTAATCCAGCTTCTTTTCCAATATCTTCTAAAATATACTCCAATCTTCTGGGTGACCATGGAAACACTTGATCTTTCGGCTGGTATTGATCCAAATAAGAGCGATAGCTTTCGATCCATATCGCTGATATCGGTATTTTTCTTTCTTTGTAACGATAATTCGGATTGTTGTACCGCACAAAAATGAACGGTTCTGTAGTGCTTTCTAAATCAATGTGATTCAATGATAAAGAGAGGCATTCTCCTTTTTTTAATCCAGTTTCCAGTAATAGTTGAAGTAGTGTAAATGGTCTGGCATCGGGTTTTGTTGCTACCATATATTTTTGTGCAGCATCCAAAACTTTTTGAATTTCATCGTCGTTTAGAATTTCCGGTAATGGACTGATTACTGATTTTTGAACGACTTTTTCTGCGGGGTCAATTGATAATCTGCCATGTTGTTTCAACCAGCGAAAAAAAGCTTTTATGGATGTAATTCGCCGAGCGAGACTTTTTGGGCTACAAGGAACGCCTCTTCCATTTTCAAGCCATTTCAGGAAATTATTGATATCGTTTGTAGAAATAGTTCCAATACTTTTATCTGGAGCGAAGAAACTCGTTAATAATTGAAGATCACTAATAAATGCCTTTACAGTGTAAATGGATTTATCTTGATCTTGTAAAAAAATTTCCCAGGCTTGAATCGCTGGTAATAAAGTGGTCTGATTGGTTATATGAACCAAATTTGGTGTAGAAGGATTATTCATTTCGACCTCAAGTTGCGTATAGGTTAAATTAAGAATACCCTTTTTAGGGCATTCTGTCAACTAAATTATTAATCACCTTCTAAGGAGTAAAAGCAGATTGTCTAATAAGTTCGGCTATTGCTTCATAATTAGGTAACAGAACGTTTGCTCCAGAGTCTGGTAAAACATAAGGCGTCACTTGATCAATTCCAATCGCATATCTTCTAATCTTAGAAGGATCATTTAGGAGCGAAGAAGCTAGCGGAGCTAATGGAACAATATCCTCAATTGATAAATCTGTTTCAACTGCGTAGCTATAGGCGGAGAAAAGTTCCGGGATTCTGGAAATCGCATCCAAACTCATCAGTCTGGAAAAAATGGCAACAATGACCTCCTGGGCTCTTCTTGTTCTATCTAGATCAGAGGTTGAGTATCTTGATCTAACGTACCATAATGCTGTTTCGCCATTCATGTAGATAGTCCCTGGATATACTGTGCAATAGCCAGCTGAATCTGCTTGAGATAAGTTACATTGATCGGAAAGGTAATTACCGACCTCCACATTAATCCCACCAAGACTATCTATGATGCTTTTAAAACCATTGAAATTTGTCATGATGTAATGGTCCGCAGATACACCAAAATTTTCCTGCAAAGTTGCATTTGAAAGCTCAAAGCCACCATAAGGCTGAGCTACATTAATTCTTTGGTTTCCTACTCCAGGAATAAAAACATACAGATCTCGCGGAAATGAAATAATCGATGCACTATTGGAGTCAGGATAAAGTGAAAGTAGCATGAACACATCGGTTCGATATCCACGTCCTTCTCGATAATCTGAACCGAGGATTAATATATTGACTTGATTTATTGGAGTCTCTGTATTGGTGGGCGTTGGTGGAATTTGTGTAGGGTCCGGAAGATTTGTAGGTGTTGATTGTGGTGCTTCTGTGGCCTCTACAAATATAGGCATAAATGGGGTAGGTGTTGCAGCCCCATTCGGATCTTTTGTAACCCAAAAAATGTTCCTTGATTGACTTACGTTTTCCAGGACCGATGCAGTAGGTAAATTGCATGAAGTGATAAGAAAAAAAATCAGGAGTACGAAAACAATCTTTTTTTGCATTTTATCAAATTACCTGAACATAATTACTCATGATATGGTTCTTCTTAATTAGTTTAGTAAATTCTACCACCATGTTATCAAACATAATTAACCATCAAAAGTAATATTTTCCTTTCCAAAAAATATTGTCATTAATGTAGACGGAAACAAACTTCAATCAGTTCCATTTTTTTTGCTAAAAGAACACGTGTGTTTAGATGGATCAACCATGTTTACTAAAAACAAAAAATGATTTACATCAAATGAACTGCGGGGACGACTGTAGGTTGACAAAAGACGGAATTCCGATACAATTCAATTCGTTAAATAAAGAGCCGGAGTGGCGGAATTGGCAGACGCGCTACGTTCAGGGCGTAGTGAGCTTACGCTCGTGAGGGTTCAAATCCCTCCTTCGGCACACAAGACCCTTATGGGTCTTTTTTTTATCAGAATTCATTCAATTCATAAATAAAAATTATGGCATAATAAATGCAAGTTTTATTAATACATTTACTTTAGTGGAAAAATGATGAAAAATTCTGCGTTTAATTCAAAGAGATTTATTTTTTATGGTATTCTACTGCTTTTGTTTCTCTTATTAATGGGATTAAGTGCAAGGGTAAATGAATTAAACCAATTGACTGAACAATATCAGATGATGGTTACTGATGTATCTGCCCTCAGAGCAACAAATAGTTATCTCGAAACGCAAGTTGCTTTTGCTTCTTCAGATGAAGCAGTCGATCAATATGCTCGCGAATATGGGATGATGGTAAAACCTGCAGAGATTTTGGTAATTCCAATTTCTCCAAATAAACCAACACCCACTACTGAAAGTTCTCAGGTTGTTACAATTGAGACTGTTCCAAATTGGAGAATTTGGTATCAATTATTCTTCGCAGATATTGATTAGTTATTTTTTGATCTTTTGATGACAATCATTGTCAGGTCATCACTCGCGGGATTGCCATCGCGAAATTTTTCCAGTTCTTCATTAAAACTGTTCATTAATTGGTTTACGGTTTCTTTTTCACAGCAAGTTAACATACTTTTTAGTCGGTTTACCCCAAAAATCTCACCTTGTTTTGAGAATGTTTCTGTTAATCCATCTGTATAAAATATGAGTGAATCACCAGGTTTAATTTGGATCGAGTGGTTTGTGTACTCAATATTTTCCATTACACCCAGTGCCATTTCTCCTTTTTCCAGATCCTGAACGAGGTTATTATTTGGTGTAAGAAGTAGTGGTAAATTGTGTCCTGCATTTGTATAAATCAGTTCACCAGATTCAATATTAAGTATTGCAAATATTGCAGTAACAAACAAACCACCAGGAGTATCACCAACCAAAAGGTTATTGACATATTTTAAAACACTAGCTGGATCAGAATACGTTTGACCAAAGGCTCTTATTAGAGTTCTCGAAACAGTCATATATAGAGATGCAGCCAAACCTTTGTCAGCAACATCCGCAATCACAAGCCCGACCTTTGTTTTTGAAATTGGAATCACATCATAAAAATCGCCCCCTACTTGCAAAGCAGTTTCCCACTTAGTACCAATTTCCCAACCATCGTATTCAGGAAGGGTATCCGGTAGGAATGTTTTTTGAATTTGGCGAGCAAGTTGAATTTCTTGTTCCAACTTTTCCCTAACAACATTATCAATTTGTAATTTGTGATTCTGAATTGCTAATGCAATCTCTTGAGAAACGCCGGTTAGTAATTCGACCCGCTTGGAAAAATATTGTGGAGCAAGATGATCTTCTTTTGTCAAAAGAACGCCGAATAATTCATTCTTGATCGTAATTGGGAATGCGAGGACCAAATGCTCTGATATTTTAGGATTTTTGTCCTCCAGGATTGGTAACGGTTTCATTGCCTTCCAATTAGCGAATTCAATTCTCTCATCTGGCAAAAAGCCAACCGCAATTTGATTAGTATTTTGGACAAAAGCGAGTAATGATAAGTTATCAGTAAATAAATCTGACTTTATTTGATTTACATCTTCAATATGATCTGAAAAAGCTTCTGCAGCAAAAAATTTGGTATTATCTTCTTCTTTCGGGAGATAAATTGCACAGGTACTAACACCAATCAAAATTGGTAGTAAATTCACAATTGTGTCAAATGTATCTGCCAAATTACTCTGACTTACAACCGCCTGAGCGACTTGTAAAAGAACTGCCGTTACATAAGCTTCTTCTTGTCGTGCTTCGATTAATCTCATATTGTCCAAAGAAATAGCTGTTTGTTGAGAAATTCCTTGTAGTATAGCTAGTGTTTGGGAAGAGAATTTCAAATTGTTTTCCACATTGCTTTCATGCACAACCAGAAATGCTCCTAACATTTCACTACGAATACTTAAGGGAAGAATTACAAAAGTTCCATTTTTAGAGTCCAATTGAAATTCTTCCAAAAGTAGCTCTTCTTTTGGATCCTGGATAAAAATCGGTTTTTGAGTGTGAAGTAGTTGAAAAACCGCAGGAATTTCAGATTTCCAAATTGGCTTTAATTCAGAGCCAAATCCATATTGCGCTTTCAAGTTGAAGTAAAAATTAAAATTATCCCAAACAAAAAATGCGCATTTTTGAACGCTAACCATTAATGGAGTGAGCCGTGCCATCGATTTTAACAAGTCCTCAGGGTTTGAACTTGCCTGGCAAGTTTGAGCTACCTGAAGGAGGAC
>PHBS01000244.1 GCA_002841995.1 Chloroflexi bacterium HGW-Chloroflexi-8 | reverse complement strand
GACCACAACCCCATCTACAGCGATTTTTGATCCGGGCTTAAAAAGTACCCACTCACCAAGTTCGACCTCCATGGGGTCAACTTCCAATTGCCTGCCATCGCGCAGAACGATCACAGTTGTCGGAGCCAGATCCAGTAAACCCTGTAATACCTGTCGGGTCTGGCTGAGCGTACGAGCTTCCAGGTAAGCTCCAAATATAAACAAAAAGGTGACAGCTGCAGCTTCCCAATACTCCCCAATCACGAGAGCACCGATTGTGGCAATTGTGACTAATAGTTCAATGCTAATATGTTTATTTCGTAAGCTAATAAAAGCCCGACCAGCAATATCTGCTCCTGCGATTAATGCTGCAGCAATCATCAGAAGGTCTTTGAGAGTGGTGGTGTGAAGAAACTGTCCTGCTGCAAGAGAAAGCAGAATAAGCGTTCCACTGGCTATTACCAAAAATTGGCGTCGAATCTTGGGATTTTGAAATTTTTGAATGAACGTAGACATGGGGACTCCTTTAAAGAAGATCACTGTTAACTTTGCTTAACAGTGATCTTTTTGATATTTAAAATGGTGATACTTTTGATTCATATCCAAGCGAGCGAACGACTTCCACCAGTTTTTGGGTACTCGCTATTTGAGCATCATGCACCACTTCAATACGTCCACTATTGAAATGGACTTTTGCGGTAGATACTCCCTCTGTTCCTGTGAGGGCTTTCTCAATTTTGTTGATACAAGAGGGGCAGGAAAGTTCCTGCGAACGTAAAATAGTTTTCATCAGATTTTCCTTTCAATTTATGATCTGATGAAAGAATACGATTTCTTCTTATTCCTTTCCATGATTCAAATCAATTAACTGCAAGCATGACAGAATAAAAAGCTCCCCTCAACCACTGGCTTGAAATGTTTGTAAAAAAAGGCAAGATCGAAAATTTTCGATCGCCGGTCTATTCTGTTTTCTACTTTATATGCGTCAAATCATGACTTTTCCGGTGCCAGGTCCATCAATCGCTCTTTTTGAATGATCGCCACCCATTGACGACCGGTCTTGATCCAACCGTCTTTTTGAAACTGACTCATCACCCGGCTCACGGTTTCGGTTGTCAGAGCAGTCAGGCTAGCAATATCTTCACGTGAAAGGGGCATTTGAATCAATAACCCAACTTCTGTCTTCTCCCCAAACTTATCCGCCAGTTTTAACAATACCATAGCGATTCTTTGATCCACAGGAGCAGTACTGATCATTCGCACTACCTCCTGGGATTCTTTCAGCCGTTCAGTCATTATGTCCATTACCCGAATGGCTACCTGTGAATACATTTGTAAAATCTGACGAAACTGACCACCCTCAATGCTTAACGCACAAACAGGATTCTGGGCATGTGCACTTTCGCAATATTGATCCTTTGGTTTATGGGTCAGGCTTCCAAAGAATTCCCCGCTTTTCAGTACATCTAACATGACTTCTTTGCCGCTTTGGGCTAACTGAGTCAGTTTGACAATCCCGTCTGCGACCACATAAAGACGGGTAGCCGGATTGCTTTCTGCGTAAATTAATTCACCAGCTTTGTAACCCCGATCAACAAACAGTGGATTAATTTCCTTGATTTGCTCTGCAGACAACCCCTGAAAAAATGGCAAATGACTTAAAATATACAAACGCAGATC
>PHBS01000108.1 GCA_002841995.1 Chloroflexi bacterium HGW-Chloroflexi-8 | reverse complement strand
TGAGGGAGAGTAGACAAAATATTCGTTGTGAATTGACCGGGTTGTATTTGCATAATGATGAATATATCAGAAAACTTTGCAACGTCAATGGAATTTTGATTACCTGGCTGCATATTTTCGGGTACAATTTTGAGTCTAAAAAGATATTGAAACGAGGATTCATGTTGAAACCCAAGATATTTATCACCCGCAGAATCCCGGAAGCCGGTCTGGATTTACTACTTGAGCATTGCGAACTCGCAATTTGGGAAAAAGACCTGCCCCCATCGCATGAAGAAATCCTGAAGTTGGTCCCCGGCGTAAACGGGATCTTAAGCCTTTTAACCGACAAAATTGATGCCGAAATCATGGATCAGGCCGGATCTCAGTTAGCGGTGATCAGCAATTACGCGGTAGGTTTCAACAACATTGATATTCAGGCTGCCAACCAGCGCAAGATTGCCATCTCAAACACCCCGGATGTGTTGACAGATGCAACTGCTGACCATGCTTTTGCCCTTATGTTGGCTGCAGGCCGTTATATTGTCGCAGGGGAAAAAAATGTTCAAAATGGACAGTGGAAGACCTGGGGACCCAAATTCTTTCTGGGTGTTGATTTTAAAGGTGCCACCCTCGGCTTGATTGGATATGGAAGGATCGGAAAAGCCATGGCTAAACGTGCCAGTGGTTTTGATATGAAGGTTATCTTCTATGATCCGAGCGCTATTCCGGATAAAAATGCCCACAAAGTGGAATTGGAAACATTATTTCGGGAGTCTGATTTTATTTCCTTACATGCTCCATTGACGCCTACGACCCGCTATTTGGTTAATCAGGATTCATTCAAGTTAATGAAACCAAATTGTGTTCTGATCAATACAGCGCGAGGAGAAATGGTTGAAAGTCAGGCGTTCTATAATGCACTGAAAAACAATCAAATCTTTGCTGCAGGCATCGATGTGACCGATCCGGAACCTATTCCAATGGACAGCCCCCTCCTGACCCTCGAAAATCTGATCATTACACCCCATATTGCAAGTGCCAGCTTCAAAACCAGGGAAGCCATGGCTATTATGGCTGCAAATAATCTGATTGCCGGAACACAGGGTAAACGGTTACCGAATATCGTCAATCCGGAAGTTTATTCTCAATGAAAACGAACCATCAGACTTTGCTTTACAAATCCTGCAGTGTTTTTTTCAATTTTTTTGCAGCTTCCCGGATCGATGGTCTTGCGTGCTCAAGATACAATTCCGCAATGTCTATCAGTTCGTCATAATCAGTCTTTATGTGCTTTGCCGATTTTGAGAAGCCATCCAGTCCATGTTTGGCAAATTTTGTTTCATGTAATGTCAAAGCAAGACTCAACAATGGATAAGCTGCTTTAGCTTGAGCGGTACCAACAGAAGCAAGATTTCCGGCTGCAATGATAGCATAATCCCGAACAATTGTACTTTTGTCAGAACGAAATAGAGATTCCAACATTGGAATTGATTCCTGGACCAACCCGGGCACAAGAGACGTGACCAAAGCAAGCGCGTGCATGGATTCCCATCGAACGCGGGTATTCTTGTGGCGTAACAAAGGTAATAAATTTTCAGCAAGGGGAGCAATCAATTCCGGGTTTTGCTCTGCGATCATCGTACATACCTCTGCGCAGTCTCCCAAAAGATCAGCATTTTTTTGGGTCAACCCATCCTTAATTTCATTCAGGAATTCCGGATTTTCCTGAATGAATGCAGCAACCTTGCGGTTGCTTTGTTCTGAACGTTGACCCATTTGTGAGGATAGATTCCCGAGCACCATTCAATTCCCCTTTTTTGACCAAATGCCTGTTGGATTTACGAATGAACTTGATATAAATGATTATATAAAAAAATATGTTCTACAAGCAAGAGACATAATGCTTGAATGATAATTGAGATGAACTTCAAATCTCAAGCATTTACTCTGCATGAAAGGCCTAGTATTTCTCAAGAAATCTGAATGATCACCAATTTTCCTGAGGGGGTTTTTAGATTGCTATTATCAATATCATCTATAATTAAGGAAAATCAGTTTTCTGGAGGGAAAGATGAAATTAAATGCTCCAACTCAAACACTTTGGTTAGTAGCTGTAATTCTTGGAATCTTAGGAATTATCGGCAATCTCACAACCATCCCATTCGTGAGTACATATGCGTTTTGGTTCGTGGCTGTCGCCTTCATACTTTTAGTCATTGGAACAGTCTACAAAAGACTTTAATCTTAGAGAAATCAGTCCGGAACAACAATCCAGGTTTTGTTTACCTGGATTATTGTTTTTAACTCCAAAAAACAGATAAACTTTCTAAAGTACTTATTATTGAATGCATTCAATAAAGCCGTTGCTTTTTGGGCTACATTTCGTTTACAGTGAACAAACAACCCATTGTTCTTATTTTAGGTAAATCCAGAGAGCATTAAAAGGGAATCATTCCGGATTTTTAGATGAGGAAAATTTGAAATTAATGGAGGTACAGCGTGCCTGAATGGTTAAAAAATGCCGTATTTTATGAGATTTATCCTCAAAGCTTTTATGACAGTGATGGGGATGGGATCGGTGATTTAAATGGGATCATTCAGAAACTTCCTTATGTAAAAAGTTTAGGTTGTAATGCAATCTGGCTGAACCCGTGTTTTGATTCCCCTTTCAAAGATGCTGGTTATGATGTACGCGATTATAAAAAAGTGGCAGCCCGCTATGGAACAAATCAGGATTTGATTAATTGCTTTCAGGAAGCACATAAAATTGGCATACGAATTATTTTAGATCTTGTTCCCGGTCACACTTCAGACCAACATGATTGGTTTATTCAAAGCCAAAAAGCAAAGCCTAATGTGTATTCGGATCGATATATCTGGACAGACAGTGTCTGGAATGCTCCAAATGAATTTCGATTCATAACTGGAGCATCTGAGAGAAATGGAGCTTATCTGATAAATTTCTTCAGCAGCCAACCCGCATTAAATTATGGGTTCAACCGCGTAAACGCTCCCTGGCAGATGCCATACACACACCCGGTAATTAAGCACACCAGAGATGCAATTGTCGATATCATGCGTTTCTGGCTTGAGAAAGGTTGCGATGGATTCCGGGTGGATATGGCTGTTCCCTGGTGAAAAACGACGAAGAAAAATCAGCAACAATGCATGTCTAGCAGCAACTATTTTCTGAAATAAAACCGGAATTTCCTCAAGCTGCGTTTATTTCTGAGTGGTGTTATCCGGAACGTGCATTAAGTTGCGGTTTTCATGGTGATTTTTATTTGGATCATGAAAATAATGGATATCATGCATTATTTCGGAAAAGAGATCCCAAAACTGGTCAGCCTTTGAGCTTCTTTAACCAGGAAGGGACAGGTGATATTACTGCTTTTACTCATGAATATAATAAAAATTATTTATCCAGCAAAGATAAAGGTTATTTTTGCTTTATCACCTGTAACCATGACACTCCCCGTCTGACCAGAGATTACTCCTTCAAAGAGCTGGTTCTCGCTTATGCATTTATATTCACAATGCCAGGGGTACCCTTCTTATATTACGGCGACGAAATTGGGATGAAATACAATTCAGACCTGATCAGCAAAGAAGGTGGGTACCAGCGCACTGGTACTCGTACTCCAATGCAATGGGAACAAGGTAAGAATCTTGGATTTTCAAAGGCATCCCAAGAAAAACTTTACTTGCCAGTTGATGAAAATTTGGATGCGCCAACGGTTGAGAGTCAGGAGAGAGACCCGGATTCCCTTTTGAATCAAGTCAGGAGATTGATCAAACTCAGATCAGATCATTCTGACTTACAAGCAGATGGAGATTTCGAAGTTGTCTATGCGCGTAAAAATGAAAATCCTTTTATTTACCGGCGAGGTATGTATTTATTGGCTGTCAATCCGTCATTACAGGAAGTGACAATTTCATTGAACCAGGTTGGAGAAACCATTTTTCAGATTGGAGAAAGCAAATTAATTAATGGGAAATTGAGGATGTTGGCTCAATCTTTTCTCGTTGTAGCCGTAAAGTAGTAAGGAATCATACTCTTACCGATCGTTAGGTCAAATTCCTGCGTTACAATAGGATAAAACGCATCGCGAGAGGACATTACACATTGAGTCCACAATTCCTAATCTTTGAAATCCTCATTTTCGTATTATTTTTCGTTTGTTTAAACAAAGCCATAAAACAGGGATCTTCCCGGGTTTGGGAATTTCTGTTCAGTGTGATTTATGGCGTTTTTTTAGAGTGGATGACCATTCAACAGCTTTCTGCTTACCACTACGGTCAATTCGCCATCATGATCGATGGAGCACCGTTATGTATTGGAATGGCCTGGGCTGTGATCATCTTCAGTGGCATGGAGTATGTAAAACAGCTAGAAATTCCCGGTGTTGCCCGCCCTTTTTTAATTGGTTTCCTGGCTTTAAATATGGATCTGGCGTGTGATGTAATTGCTATTCGCCAGGGATTCTGGACGTGGGCAATTCCATTAAACGCTCAATGGTTTGGTGTGCCCTGGGGAAATTTTTGGGCGTGGTACATCGTTGTGGTCTCATATAGTGGTTTACTTTATGTATTTCAGACGCGCGGTTGGAGAACTTCAAAAAATTTCTTGAAACGATTTGGTTATGTACCACTGGCTGGTTTTCTTTCAATTGTAATCCTGGCTTTAACCAATTACCTATTTGTTTATGAAATTGGAGCAGATGGTATTTCTGGTTTATTAAGCATGGGTTTTTTATTGCAAGCAGGTGCTTTAATCGTGATTATATTTCGACCAAAAGTGCCAGGGAGTGCAAAGATCGACCTGGTTTCAATGTCGGTCCCTTTAGTGTTTCATCTTTATTTCAATTGGATCGGATTCCAAAATGGCTATTATCGCGAAATTCCAATACTGGGTGTTGTTGGATTGCTAATGTTATTCCTGGGTATTTTTATTCATGTTTATCCAGCTTGGAAAGCCAGAAAAATTCAGCGCTCAATGATCATTTGACTCTTCATCAATATGTAAATGGTGCAGGAATCGGTGAGCAATAGGGGCGACGATAGTGCCGGTTATGACCAAAAACGCAATTCCTGAAAATAATGCATAAAAGGAAGCAAACAATTTCCCTGTCGTTGTGTGCAATTCGTTAACGGGTCCCATACCCCCAAGAATCATGGATGCATTCATGATGGCATCTACCCAACTCATCTTTTCGATCACATGATAGCCTATAACTCCTATTCCCAATGATCCGATGATTATCAATAATGCCCATGCGGTATGTTTTAATAACCGAAAATAAAATAATTTCCTGGGTAATAAAGGTTCTGAACGATGTTCGTACATAACGACCTTCCAAATTCCATGTGAATATTATTTTAAGTTTAGCACAATCGATGGCAAGAAAATCAAAATTTCTACTAGGTAGTCCGTTCTATGGGAATATTGTTTTATTTTTTTAAGGAAAATATAAAAAATGTGTACGGATTGAGAATGACCTGATCGGATAAGAATATCTCTTTTTCTTCCATTAAATTATCATATTTTTTATAAGTCATTTCAGAGGGCAGCTGAATTGTTTTTAATTCTTCATTCAAATTGGCAATAAAATACAGACATTCATTATCCGCAACTTTTTTGAAGATAAAATAGTTTTCCCTTTGATTCACGTCAAGCCAATTGATGTCAATCGACCGAAATGTTGGATGGTTTTTCCTCAATCGAACTAAAGTGCGCAGGTATTGGTATAAATCCACATCCTGTTCTTCTTCAGACCAGGGCATACATCGTCGATTTTTTCCATCCGGGCCTTGCAAACCCAACTCACTCCCGTAGTAGATACTTGGGCTTCCTGTAAAAGTCATTTCCAATGCATAAGCCAGTTTAATCTTTAATTTATTGGCATCGCAAATAAAATCAACCCTGGGAGTGTCATGACTGTCGATCAAATTATAAAGATAGGGCAGATTATTCTTGGGATAACTGACCAATAATTGACTTATCTGGTTTTGATATCCTTTCACATCCAAACTTTCAATCACCCGATCCTTTTTTCCAAGCAAACTCCAGATTGGATAAGTAAGTTCATAATTCATTACACCATCAAATTGATCCCCTTCAAGCCAGGGTGTTGAATTATCCCAATTCTCACCCAATATATAAACATCCGGGTTAATTTCATGAATCAATTTGCGAAATTCTCGCCAAAAATCATGAGAAACCTCATTAGAAACATCCAATCGCCAGCCATCCACACCAAATTGCTCCGTCCAATATCGTGCAGCTCCCAAAAGATGCTCCCTGACTAAAGGGTGGCCGGTGTTCCATTTGGGCATATAGGGAGCGAAAGCGAATGTCCGATAATTTAATTTGCCCATCACTTCCGGATCAATTTTCGGCAACTTTCCTTCGATCACTTCAAAATTAATCACTGGCTCACGATCGATAAAAAAGCAGTCAAAGTATATGGACTTCCGACCGTTATTGACGACATCCTGCCAAAAAGGATGAAACCAACCGCAGTGATTGAAAACTGCATCCAGCATGATCTTAATGCCACGCGAATGGGCTTCATCAACCAATTTCTTAAAAAGCGCATTTGTTCCAAAAGCAGGATCGATTTCGTAGTAATTGCTTGTGTCGTATTTATGATTGGATGGAGAGGTGAAAATCGGTGTGAAGTAAATACCATTGATTCCAAGGTCTTGCAGGTAATCCATATGGTCGATCACACCTTGCAAATCACCCCCATAAAATATACTCGGCGTATTCTTTTCTTCCAAACCCCAGGTCAGACTCCCTTTGGGATTATTGGAAGGATCTCCATCTGCGAATCTTTCTGGAAAAATTTGATAAAAAATGGTATCTTTCACCCATTCCGGTGCTCGATAGACATCTTCATAATTAATATAAGGAAAATTAAAGAATGAATTGATCTCATTTAGAAATTTTGGTTCCGAACTCAGGTCATGAAAAGACTGGTTGATAAATAGTATTTCCTGCGAAGCTGATCTTAGGATAAAGCCGTAGCGCATCCGTTTCCATTTTCGCTTTACTTCAATAAACCAGTAATCATAATATTCTGTTTGGTACTCCAGATGCATTGGTAAATTAAATCCGGATTGGGAATCCCATTCCCAGTGAGATGGGTCAGTTTGAGAACGAATCCAGCGAAAAGGATCTCCCCCGATTAAAGTTACCGAATCAACGTCATTTATCGCCGTACGAATTCGAATATGCAAAGTATCAAGGTCAAAAGCATATGCATATTTGCTTTTTGCCTCATGAAATACAGCCTGTAAATTCATTCATACCTCTATTCTAAAACATTCGCTTATATGTAAATTGACTCTAACAAAAATTAGTTGATGTGTCAACTAATTTTTGATATGTTCACGAACATAAAAGAAAGGATAATTTTCAACTGAAAATCTTCTATCTCTACGATCTTATGTATTTTAATAAGTTTACTGAAACGAATTGATGAAATGGATTGATCGATTATGGGTAAAAGTGTCAAATTCAATTTGAAGATTTATCAACTTTATTGGAAAAGATTAATAAAGAATCTTTTACGTTTTCAACTGCCCTTCAAGGTCTTTGTCTAAAATTTCAATCAGTTTTGCCATTCTCTTCAGTTCTTCTGGAGAAAACGAATTAAAGCGATGCTCATTCAGTTTTTGATATTCACTTTTCACCTGGTTAAGTTTTATATGGCCGTTCTCAGACAACTTTAACAGATATACCCGCTTATCATAGGCATCTAATTGGCGAATTAACAATCCATCTTGCTCAAGACTGTTTAGAATTCGTGTTGTGTTCCCTTTTGTACACAGTAGGCGTTTACTTAATTCAGTTAATGAAATTCCTGGTTCGTTTTGTATATGGATCATCGCGTAATAACGTGCTTGACTGAGTTGATATCTTAAAAAGAAACGACGATCACCGTCCGATAACAGCAAATATGTTTTTATAAAGAGGTCGTACAGTTGATTCTCATCCATGTTAATTAATCCTGACCCTGCAATTGATTAAACAACCATAACATCAGGAGAAAAATCCGTCAATTATTTTGGATTTGTAATTTATTAATAATAAAAGGATTTGAGTTAGAAACCACCACATTGGGAATAATAAATTAATACACGGACGTGCAAGTGTATCTCAGGCAGGTCCGTGTATTCATGTTTTTCTTACATTTACGATGTATATTCGGATTTTCTAATTTTTTATTGTACTGTCATTTGTGTATAACTTTGAGTCAGATTACCATCCATATCGCTCACAAGGAATCCGACCAGGTATTCACCTGCTGGAGCATAGACTTGTTCCCACTTGAATGAGGACAACCCAAATGTTAATGTGTCGCCATCTTCATAGACCACTTTAGTAATGGCTCCACTGCTATCCAAATCCATCCATTTTTGGGAGATGATAAATTGGTCGCCTATCGTTGGGGTTATCTCTGCTGGAGCGCCGGCATCATCCTGACCATAATACCCAAAGATCTGGAAAAGTTTTCCATCTTTGAAATAAATTTTAGCGCGTCGCTGCTCACCACCATCCTTGAAGATATAAGTACCATCAACATAATATTGAGCATCTTCAGCTGACGCTCCATAGGAGACAGGATTAAATAAAGCAAGAACAGATTGATTGCCATCCGTAATTGAGAATAGCAAGGGTTCCCATTCAAAATTCATACGGAATTCATCCCCTGCTGGCCAAACCGGATAAAAGACACCATTCAATTCCTGTGTATCTGGGCTTTCCAGATAATCCGTATCTGCGACGAAAATTGAGTTGGATTGCGAATCAAACAAACCGGAAAACAAATAGACATAACCAACATTTTGACCACTGATATTCGCACTCAATGTAACAAAATCACCCGGGGCAACGGTATCTCCGGATTTTGTTATCTCGGATATTGAAATGTTCCCAGCACCCGGGATTCTTGATATTCCTCCCTGATTTTGAGGACTCGAGTTTACAGCAGTTTCACTAAAAGATCTGTCATTGTAATGGAAGGCAAGAAAATCATCCCACAATGAAGTAGTCGCAAATCGTTCTGCCAGGACATTATAAGATTTCGGACCGGTGTATGGAGAACGATATAAACTGGAATTGGGAAAGTAAATCGCAATTCCCGTTGAACCCGGTTTGGAAGAGCCATGCTTTTCTGCAACAATCGTTTGATTGATTGAATCCATCAAATTACTTGCTGACTGAGTGACAGCAGGTCTTGATGAGTTACGGGCAATTAATTGAACAAAATGTCCCAAATCAATGAAAGATGGTGGCACTTCCTTACCAAAAATACTGGTATACGATTGGGCATAGTTTTTAGCGCTCGCCACCATGGATTGATCTTCATCCTGTAATTCGAACAGGAATTTATTAAAGGCACTTATTAATTGCGGATATGTTTTTAAGTCTACCGCTGTAAGCGTGATATTTTTTGATAGCTGTTGTGCTAATTGCGCTGCGCTTACCTGTGGTGCACCAAAGAAACCACCCATCTGCGAACCTTGACGCAGAAAATCCGCACGTGCGTTATTGTCCACAATTCGTTGATCCTGTTGGATATAGGTGTCAACGATCGTTTTCGTTAGCTGTTCAGTGCTCATATCCGGGTTGTTAACAAGCTCTTCCAAAAAACCTGCATAAGCCCACCCTAAGCCTGGTTCGGTTTCTTCAGATGCAACTGCAAATTCTGCATAAGGTTCCAAAGCTGCATAAATTTCCATTTGGCTCATCAGACAGGCATCCATTCCAATGACGTCAAATTGATCAAGGATATTATTTTTCTGCAAATAAGACAAAGCATCATCCAGTTCGGAAAGATACAAATTATCACCTTCTAATCTGGAAGCTAAAGGTGCACTGTTTCGATCGGTTCCACCTGGTGCAGGGTCGCTCCATCCACCTGGCCACCCCATGCCGTGATCCGACAAAATCAGAACATAACGGTCTGCTTCGTATGATTTAACTGCCCAGGAAACAAAATCGGCAAGCGATTCTCCCGCAGCCATATTTGCTTCTCCAAGATCCTGCACAACTTCCGAATTCACTGAGTTCAGATCATTATCCTGGGTTATTAAATATCTACGAGTTGAAGTCCAATTCCCATCTGCCTGAAATCCACCCCGGAAACGATCAAATTGAGAGACAATCGTCACACGGTCACTGGATCCAACTTTCTCTGCTTCATTAAGATCCATGTAAATATCCTGTTCCAGAATTTGATCATCCGCATCCTGGTACAGCATTACCAACCATTTTTGACCGGTATCACCACTGGAAACAGCCCTCGTGGGACGTGGTGTATTTGTCGGAAGATTGTTTTGTGGCTGGCTCACCGCGTTTTGATTTTCAAGGGTTGGATAATCTACAACATTTGAATCACCACCTAAATCACCAAGCCCACCTCCAAAAACGAGATAAGCAATGACTAAAATGACAACCAAAAAACCTCCGCAGCCACCACCCAATTTACCTTTGGATGGCATTTGAAAACCTCCACCCCCGGATGATTGATAGCTGCTTCCACCACCAGACAAGGGAGAAGAACTTCCACTATCAGTTTCCCTTCGTACTGGAGCTTCTGCGCGTCCGGTTGGCGTCTCACCTTTTCTTCGTCTCTTTACATTAATTTCTGGAGGATTTGACATCAAGTATCTCCCTTTCAAATATTAAGGTTATCCGTTAATGTGATTTTTTTATGTAAAAATTGGTGAATAAATTAAATACGAAAGACAAATCCATTCTTAGGATTAGAGACATCAACTTTCTCTTTTTTCATTATAAAACTTTTTCACCTAATTGATGATGTGAAAAACAGTGTCCAATTAACTTACCCCGAAGAAACCATTTCATAACATTCGAATTTTACTTCATTTTCAATTCAGTTATGATTATAGTATAAAGGTCAAATGACGAATGATGTTTTTTAAGTGCAAAAGGAATATATGGAATTAAGAAGGTCAATTCATGAAGCGAAGATTTAAAGCAAGGTTGATATATTTTCTCATCATTACGATATTTACAATTTTATTTCAACCTTACATTTACAGGACGCATAATACTGCAAAAGCACAAACCAGTGGCTGTGTAGCCAATTTTCAATCTGTATCGATTCCTTTGACTGACCTTGGTAACCAGGAATATATTCGCATGGATGGTTCTGCAACCGGATATTTTGGAGGACTTTATCCAAATGGCGAAAATGTACGTCCTCAAAATCACGAGACTGCCGGTATCGCTTTAGCCAATTCGATTAAACCTTTGAACAGGGATGGTAATATTGACCCCGAAAATGGCAAAATTGTGTTTGTATCCATAGGTATGTCAAATACCAGCATGGAATTTGACACATTTATGCAGCTAGCAAAAGATGATCCCAATATCAGCCCAAATGTACTGCTGATTAACGGAGCTCTCAGCAGCCAAACTTCGGATCGTTGGGTGGATCCCAACGCAATTACCTGGCAAAATATTGCGAATATTCTGGACAGTTATCAACTGACACCCTCTCAGGTACAGGTTGCCTGGATTAAACTAACCCAGACAAGAGGCGGTGATTTTCCTGCAAAAGCGCGGGCTCTTGAAAGTGATTTAGAGAAAATTGTCCAAAATCTTAAAGCAGCTTACCCGAATGTAAAGATCGCTTTTCTCTCCAGCAGAATTTACTCCTACACATATTTCCGAGGATTAAGTCCAGAGCCAAATGCATTCGAAACAGGTTATTCTGTAAAATGGCTGATTGAAAAGCAACTCGATGGGGATCCTACCTTGAATTACGATCCTCAAAAAGGGGCAGTGGTTGCACCCTATTTGTCCTGGGGTCCATATTTGTGGGCAAATGGGCAAAATCCTCGTTCCGACGGATTGACCTGGTTACAAGAAGATTTGGAGGCAGATTGCACTCACCCCACTGCTTCAGGAAAATTAAAAGTTGCCAACATGCTTATGGAATTCTTTAAAAATGACAGCATCACAATGCCATGGTTTTTGAATAATCCGGAAAATGGCTTTCCCTTATACTTGCCGATCGTCACTCAAACAACTACGCCAGTTTTCGAACCAACAGTTTCCCCTTTACCATCCTCTTCGCCTACACCAACAGTAAGTCCCTCCGTTGAAATTGCAATTACAATGACACCAATGCTGATTCCTACTGAACCATCTTCTAATCAATCTCCCAATATATTCGTCATCCTATTGGAATGGATCAAAAGACTTTTTTCACGAAAATGATTCTCATTCGACCTTTATAATTTCGATTGTACTTTTTGCCTGTAATTGGTACAAATCTTCTCGACGATCCCTAATCGGTTGGACGCTGGCAATTTTTCGCCTTTTTGCCAGATGCAGTAAGTCAAGCTCAGCGTTGACTACGTTTTCAATATCCGGTTCCGACTCGATCATGGTTGATTCTGTTGGAAATGCCAAATCACTTGGTGAGAAGACAGCACTCTGTGCAAAATTGAGTTCATAGGAAGCAACTGGAATTGTCCCACAATTTCCCGAAATCACCGTGTAGATATAGTTTTCAATTGCTCTTGCCTGTGCACAACATCGTACTCTCTGGTAACCTCGGAAATCTTCCGTGCTAAATGGAACAAATATGACTTCCACACCTGCTAATGACATCAATCGGGAGACTTCTGGAAATTCAATATCATAACAAATTTGGATACCAATCCGGCCATAGATTGTGTCAAATAAATTGATTTTATTCCCGGGTTTCATATCCCATAAACGAACTTCTTTCGGTGTGATATGGATTTTTTCCTGTGTATAAACATTTCCACCAGGTGTAAACATGTGAGCAACATTATATATAAAGCCATCCGATTTCAGGATTGGTTGTGAACCTGCAATAATAATCAGGTTACTTTGTTTAGAAAGATCAGAGAAAGCCTCCAGATAAGCATCGGTCATGTCACAAAGCGCACGGATCATCTGATTATCAGACCAACCAAATGGCATGGTTGAAAAGAGCTCAGCGGTAAATGTTTCCGGTAATAAGAGAAAGTGGCTCTTGTTTTGAATCGCCGCGTCAATGAAGAATTGGGCATGTTCACACAAGTCATCCCAGATTTTAATTGGCTTCATTTGAAATTGAGCCGTACTAACCCTCATGAGGCGATCTTTTCGATTTAATTCCCCAGTTGGTTGCTTTGAATTTAGGGGACCTGAATCAAATTCAGATGATGAAGGGACATCTTTTTTATCTGCCATAAAACCTCCCTTTTCTTCAAAATGCAAACGAAAATATCACCGGCAACAAGTAGATTCTACATCATTTTTGATAGCAGAAACAAAGAATGCAGGGAGGAATATCATCCTTCAATCGATAATTGATATGGTTCAAACAGAAAGTTACAACTAGTTTTAGGAAGTAGAACCGAATAAAAGATTATAGAATGAATCGTTTCTATGCGTTAAAATTTTATTTTTTTATTATTAAGAACCCGACAAACATGAGCAAGTGACTAAGCCAACAAACCTCAATTAAATCAACCTGCACCCTCCCCGGGTGTGAGCGGGTTAAAATAAAACACCTTGACTTCCATCAAGGATTTTCCAGTTTTGTGCCTCCAAGGGGACTCGAACCCCTGTTTGAGC
>PHBS01000243.1 GCA_002841995.1 Chloroflexi bacterium HGW-Chloroflexi-8 | reverse complement strand
ACAAGATTGAAATTATTGACCCAAGTTATGACGAGTATCGGGATATTTTCAAGAAGGTAGCCTCAGCAAAAGGAATTAATTATTCTGATGACGCCTTGGCCTATCTGCTTCAGGAATGGTACATCAAACCAGCGAGAAAATTACGGGCTTCGCATCCGCGCGATTTATGCGATCAGATACTGGATATTGCCCATTATTTGGCAGTCGAACCGGTCATGTCAAAAGAGATGATTGACAAGGCTGCACAATCTTATTTTGTCGAGTTGTGAAATGTTTAAAAACTTTACCAAAACTGTAATCTTTGCCCATCGGGGAGCCTGTGCTCTTGCTCCTGAAAATACCTTTGCTTCATTTGAATTGGCCGTCACTCATCAGGCAGATGCAGTCGAACTTGATGCCAAGCTATCTAAAGACGGCGTGGTCATGGTTATTCACGACCCCACACTTGATCGAACCACCAATGGCACTGGCAAAGTGAACGAGCACACCCTTGCTGAATTGAAAACCCTTGACGCGGGAACTAAATTCAACGCAAAATTCGCTGGCGAGAAAATTCCAACACTTGAAGAAGTGTTCGAGGCGGTTGGAAAAAAAGTTTTGGTTAATGTTGAATTGACCAATTACAGTTCACCCAAAGATGATCTGATCGCTAAAGTAGCCGATGTCGTCAAACGACAAAATATGCAAAACCGGGTACTGTTTTCTTCCTTCATTCCTAAAAATTTGACCATGATAAAAGACCTTCTGCCAGAGGCACCAGTGGCTTTATTGTGCCTTGGCGGGTTGGGGGGGGCGATCTCCAGAAGTTTTTTCCTGAAACACGTTTCTCCAGCCATCATTCATCCATATCTCGCTGATGTCGACCCCACCTATGTATGGTGGGAACACCGCCGTCATCGCAGGGTGCATGTGTGGACTGTCAATGCCGAGCAGGATATCAAACACATGCTCGCGATGCGTGTAGATGGAATCTTCACAGATGATCCGCAAAAGGCTAGAAAAATTATGACAATAGCCAAAAGCTAAATTTCGGCAAACAGACACCATTTTTTATTTTGAAAATTCTTCAGTCAGGAAACAGTAGCAATGAGTAAAATCATTAGATTATCGGTCATCTTCCTGCTTGTGCTTGGTTTTGTCATCCCGCAAGGGATCTCAAGTGCTGCGTCACAATCTCAAGAGTCAGATGCCCTTTTACGCTCAACTGCCATGCTTGCAAAACTGAGCCCGGCTGAAAAAGTTGGTCAATTGTTTCTGGTAACATTTGAAGGTACAGCCACGGACGCAGACAGCAATATTTTTAAGTTAATTACACAGCAGCATGTCGGGGGGGTTGTGTTACGACAGGATAATGATAATTTCATCGGACCAGATGACACAATTACCGCTGTTCACAGCTTAATTGAAAATCTCCAACAACTGAACTGGGATTATTCTCAAGCAGGCAGCACTTTTCCGGCTGTTGTCGATCCGAATCCTGTCAATTATGTTCCTATGCTGATCGGCATCTCACAAGAAGGAGATTTGTACCCGTACGATCAGATAATAAACGGTATGACGCCTTTGCCCAATGAAATGGCTATCGGCGCAACCTGGAGACCCGAAAACGCAAAAACTATAGGCACCATTCTTGGCGAAGAACTCAGTGCGCTTGGCGTGAACCTGCTCTTTG